>JAWOHJ010000027.1:0-2851 GCA_046485225.1 Lutibacter sp.
ACCAAATATGAAAACGGTGGAAAAGAAGCGTTAAGTTTGGCATACAGCGATGTTAAAGAAGCCTTTAAAACTTATTTGGAAAGTATAATCAAGGAAGACCAATTATTATTGCATCCCACAGTCAGGGAACAACGCATGCAATTCGGCTTTTAAAAGAATTTTTCGACGGAAAACCATTACAAAATAAATTGGTGGCCGCTTATTTACCTGGAATTTCCATTAAGAAAAATGAATTTAAAACCATTAAAATGATGACAAATCCAACGGAAATTGGCGGATTTGTAAGCTGGAACACCTTCAAAAAAGGTTATTATCCAAAAGCTTATACTGAATGGTTTAAAGGCGCCGAAGTTTCTAATCCTGTTAATTGGGACGGCAGCAATAAATCTGAGCGCCCAGAACACAAAGGGTTTTTATTTACCAACGATAAAATATATAGACAGGCATTGGAAGTTTATGTTAAAGATGGCATTTTGTGGATTAGCGTGCCACATTTCCCATATCGGTTATTGGTTTTGGGAAAGAAGAAATACCATGCAGGTGACATCAATTTATTTTGGGAAGACATTCGGGAAAATGCATCATTACGTGTAGAATCTTACCTGAAAAATCAAATGATTTCCGAAAAAAGAGATTAATTAAATTTTCATCATTTGAATAAAATAGTAACCTAAAAAAAGGCCGTTTAAAATTAATTTTAAACGGCCTTTTTATGAATTTTATCAATCAGTAAATAAACCTATTGTTTTTTTGAAAACACATATGTAATTCCAAAATTAACTCCAAAAGAAGAATAAGGAACTTTTTGGGATAACTTTACTGAAGCATCAGTTTCGGTATGGGCACGTTCATCTTCATAATTGGATTTAATCACATATCCAGGAGGTAAATGATCTAAAGAATAATATCCAGCTGCGGCAACTGTTCCGTCAGGTAACATAATATCGGTATTAAATGCTTGAATTTCAGAATCTTTTCTTTTAACACTAACTCCTAAATACTCGGCTTCAATAAACAAATCAAAGTTATTACCAATATTGTGTTTATAACCAAAAGCACCTGTAAATCCTAATGGAAGTTGCCCATGGTAATCTTCAGTAAATTCTGTTACAGAATAAGAACCTGAAGGCAAACCTAGAGCGGATGCCTTAGCATCAGAGAAAACTTCTTTATTATAAGCAATAGACTCTGTTTTTCCTCCAACCTTAACCAATGCGCCAAAACGACCATAAAAATTATCAGTAAAATTGTAAACTACAGACGTTGTAAAACCAAATGCTCTGGCTCTTGCAATAGCATCAACTTCTTGTGAAGGTAAATTTACCTTTTGAATAGTTTGGTCTGAGCCATGCAAATAGCCTAAACCAACTTCAAGACCAAATGTTTCATTAAAAAAGTAACCTCCTCTAAGTTGAAAATTTACGCCTTCACCAAAACTTCCATAATTATTTGTTGTTTTTGTAGCAGAAACTTCTTCTCCTAATTTCATACCTGCACTTGGTAATGAGTAACCACTGGAAGCAGATACATAAAATTGTGCACTTGCGCTTGAAGCCATAACAATAGCAACTAATAATAATAAATTTTTTCTCATAATATTCTTTAATAATTTAACGGTTAAATTACCTTTATTAAAAAATCTTACTTTGAAAAAACACTACTATTTTAGCCCAATTTAATTAATGTTTATAATGAATTGAAACAGGAATATGATTAACATTTACCTAAAAATATCCACTCTTTTTTTAGTATTTCCCACATAAACTTCATTGTCGTTAACAATAACGGGACGCTTTAAAAAAGTATATTCATCTAAAATCAATTGTCGGTAGTCTTTTTCGGTTAATTGCTGACTTTTTAAGTCCATTTCTTTATACTTTTTTGCGCTTCGGCTAAACAAAACTTCATAGCTTTTTGTGAGTGCAAATAATTCTTCTAATTGCTTAACGGTAATGGGTTCGGTTTTAATTTCCTGCAAAATATAGCCGGAAGTGTCCATTTCTTTTAAAATTCTTCTGCAAGTGTCGCAGGTTTTAAGGTGGTATATTTTTTTCATTTTTTAAATGATGTTAATCCGTAAAATTAATGCGTTTTTACTTTAAATTTGAAAACTATTAATAAAAAATCAACAGCATGCAAAAACACTTTGACATCCTCATTAAAACAAGACAGCTTCTTTTTAAAATAACCGAAAATTTGTCGATGGAACAATTGAATAAAATTCCGCCGGGATTTAAAAACAACATCGCCTGGAATATTGCGCATTTAACGGTAACACAGCAACTTTTATGCTATAAATTATCGGGATTGAATTGCTTGGTTTCCGATGAAATGATTGCTAATTTCCAAAAAGGAACAGCGCCAGATCAATTCATTTCAAAAGAAGAATTTGAAGCGATAAAAGTACAATTTTTGCAATTGCCTTTGCAGTTGGAAGCAGATTACAATAAGGGGATTTTTAAGAATTACAGCGAATACAAAACAAGTGTAAATATCACCTTAAATTCTGTTGATGACGCCATTATGTTTAACACCTATCACGAAGGAATTCATCTTGGAATCATTCTTCAATTGATGAAATTTGTTTAAATTTTTTAAGCGTTTAATCAAACCAAAATCAAAGAATGTGAGCTATTTTGCTTAAAACGGACTTAAATTTGATACTTTTGCCAAATGAAATGAGCAAAGCAACACTGATGAATTTGCCACATGGCAAGAATGGTGAAGCCAATAAAAAATAAAAGATAAACAGATGAAATTTAACACAAAAACCATCCACGGAAACCAAGCGCACGACCCTTCAACAGGAGCGGTTATGCCACCGATATATCAAACTTCAACCTACGCGCAA
>JAWOHJ010000100.1:0-2873 GCA_046485225.1 Lutibacter sp.
ATTGCTAAATTTGAAAATAAGTTTTGTAAAGGTTTTTCTACTCAACCCCTTGGTTATAAATTCTCTGCAAAAATATTTTAATGACAGTTTAAGATTCTATATTTGTATAATTATGGATAAGCAAGAGCAAATAGTAATCTACGAAGCCGAAGATGGACAAACACAAATTGTTGTACAATTAAAAGAGGAAACTATTTGGTTGACTCAATTACAAATGGCTGAACTTTTTGATAAAGGCAGAACAACAATTTCTGAGCATATAAGTAAGATTTTTAAAGAAGGGGAGTTGATAGAAGAAGAGGTGTGTCGGGATTTCCGACATACCACGCAACACGGCGCAATTAAAGGAAAATCACAATCAAAAACAGTAAAGTATTATAATCTCGATGTCATTATTTCTGTAGGGTATCGCGTAAAATCAAAAAAAGGAACGCAATTCAGAATTTGGGCCAATAAACTTTTAAAAGACTATCTGGTAAAAGGTTTTGCAATTAATGAAAAACGTTTACAGCAAAAGACCCAACAACTTGCTGAACTTAAAAAAGTAGTGCAACTGCAAGAAAAAGTAATATCGGAATATCATTTAGATACAGATGAGGCGCAAGGATTAATTAAAGTTATTGCAAGTTATAGCGGTGCATTGGATTTATTGGATGATTATGATCATCAAAGATTAAAATTGCCGCAGACAGGAAATACCGAAGTTGTAAAAATTGGATATGATGAAGCCAGAAATGCCATTAATGAACTTGGCCGACAAACAAAATTTGAAGGTTTGTTTGGTAAAGAAAAAGATGATTCCTTTAAAGGCTCAATAGAAAATATTTATCAAACATTTGAAGGTGTTGAATTGTATAAAACAACTGAAATAAAAGCAGCTCATTTACTTTATTTCGTAGTGAAAAATCATTCTTTTGTTGATGGCAACAAGAGAATTGGTGCATTTCTGTTTGTTTGGTTTTTGGAACGCAATAAACTATTATACAAACCAAGGGGAGAAAAAACGATAGCTGACAGTACTTTGGTGGCCTTAACTTTAATGATTGCCCAAAGCAATCCCAATGATAAAGATATGCTGATAAAAGTAATTGTTAACCTGTTGTAACTTAATAATGTTATTATAAACTATTATTCTTTTGCGTTTCTCCAATACCTCGGATTGGTTTCTTCGGTTTTTTGGTTCCAGTAATCGTGGGTAACTTTTCTGCCATCCGCAGTTTTAAGTCTGCGTTGAAAAACCCAAACGGTCGGATTAAAAGTCATATCGGTTACGGCAACGGTGTACAGTTGCGGATCGCCTTCCGTTTTTATTTTGTCTTCTTCAATAACAACTTCAAAGCCGTTTACTTCCAGCAGGTTTTTTAAAAAATCCCTACGGTTTTCATCCACACCTTTTTCAACAAAAGTAACTCTTGTCTCTCCAATGCTTCCAAATAAATGATTTCCTCCAAGTCCCATAGTCTATTAATTTAAAAATGTATTGCTGATTGAAAATATATAATCATAAATTGGGCTGTAAACCCCTGCCACTAAAATACCGATAGCAGCCAAGATCAATCCCAGGCGCATATAAACCGGACTTTTGAAATACGGAATTGCGGTATCACTTTGTCTTAAAAACATAGCCCTCACTACCAATAAATAATAGTACAATGAAATGGTGGCGTTTACCACCGCAATAAATACCAAAATGTAATAACCCTGACTTGCGGCTGCGGTATATAAAAAGAATTTACCGAAGAAACCGGCCAATGGCGGAATACCTGCCAATGAGAATAACGCCAGCATCATTAACAAACTTAATTTAGGGTTGGTTCTGTAAAGACCTTCATAATCGTTGATGTTTTCCTTATCTGAAAAAGAAGAAATCGCTTGTACAACGCCAAAAGCACCTAAGTTTGAGAAGATATAAACCGCAACGAAATAAACGATGGTGGCTGTTCCCAATTGATCAACAGACATTAGGCCCAATAAAATAAAACCGGCCTGCGCAATGGATGAGTAGGCCAAAAAGCGTTTTAAATTTTGTTGTCTTATTGCAAACAAGTTACCAATAAACATCGTAGCTATAATAACCACATAAATGATATTATTCCAAACCGGCATTAAAACTCTAAACACGGTGAATAAAAGAATCATTAAAATAAGTACGGCAGCTCCTTTTGAAATAATCGACAAATAAGAGGTAACATTGATGGGTGCTCCTTCATAAACATCTGCAGTCCAAAAATGAAATGGTGCCAAAGAGATTTTAAATGCCAAACCTGAAAAGAAAAAGATGAATCCCAAAATGGCCAAATTAGAACTTACCAAAATTTCAGCCATGGCATCAAAGTATATCGTGCCCACAGTTGCGTACAATAACGAAATACCGAATAGGGAAGCTCCGGAAGCCAATGCCGATGATAAAATATATTTAACGGCGCCTTCAGCAGAAGTCCTTTTATAAGTATCGTAAGCAACCAAAGCAGCAACAGGAAGCGTTGCCAATTCCAATCCGATAAAAAACATAAGAAAATCACCTGCGGAAATCATAAAATAAGTTCCAAGCAGTGATGAAATAATCAGCATAAAAAACTCAGCCGCTTTATTTTGATCAACCACTTTTTCTTTAAGCCAGTCAGCCGATTGAAGTAATAAAATTAAAACACCCAAACTTAAGGTTGTTTTAAAGAAATATAGCAGCGCATTTGTCCTGAACGAGCCGCCAAACAATTCACCCGACGCTAAAGGCAAAAACCCTAAAGCGGTGTTGATGGCCAATAAAATGATCGCAAATGGAATTACGGCTGCTTTTTGTTTTTTGTTAGAAAATATTTCGAATATGATTAGCAATATTAAAATGGCCAACAATCCTATTTCCGAGCGCATTA
>JAWOHJ010000148.1:0-5632 GCA_046485225.1 Lutibacter sp.
TGTCAACTTCATTTTGGTTTTCAGAAAAAGTCGTAGATTTCACCGAAGAAAAAGGGAATTTAAAAAAAGTGAAACTATTTTTGCTGGTGGGCGGAAAAGAAGGTGATGATACGGATAAAGACACTCAAAAAATGGAAAAATTGTTGTTAAAAACCGGATTTAACCCCAAAAACTTAAAAACAAAAATAAATCCTGACGGCCAACATAACGAAGCCTTTTGGAGAGGCGAATTTTCAGCAGTCGTTTCCTGGCTTTATCACATAAAATAATAAAATATCATGCAAATACAAATTACCAACAAATCGAAACACGCATTGCCAAGTTATGAAACGGATGCTTCCGCAGGAATGGATTTACGTGCCAATATTGATGAATCCATCACCCTAAAACCTTTGGAACGCACCATTGTAAAAACCGGATTGTTTATTGCACTTCCTGTTGGTTTTGAAGCCCAGGTGCGTCCGCGCAGTGGGCTCGCAGCAAAATATGGTATTACGGTTTTGAATGCTCCCGGCACAATTGATGCCGATTACAGAGGTGAAATTGGGGTAATATTGGTGAACCTTTCCAATGAAGATTTTGTGATCAATGACGGTGAACGCATTGCGCAACTGGTGATTGCAAAACACGAACGCGCCCATTGGGAAGAAGTTGAAGTGTTAAGTGAAACCAAACGCGGTGCAGGCGGATTTGGAAGTACCGGTAGGTAACCTGGAAATCCTTAGACCGATTGCTATGTTGACCAAATACAGAATTCCTCTCGCTCTTGACTGTGTCATTATGGGTACGTGCGTGACGCTCGCACCAGCTTAGGAATTTTAATTTAAACTCGTCACCCTGAATTCATTTCAGGGTCTTTTGAGGTGAATTTTAAACATCATTGAGTGAACTAGCAGATGCTTAAACAAGCTTGCCTGTCCGGCAGGCAAATTCGGCATAAAAAAAAGGGCTGCATCGCAACCCTTTCTTATCAAATTTATTAACCTACAAATTAAAATTTGAACCCAAGTTTAAAAGAAAATTGAGCAAAAAATGATAATGTATTTGTGTCAGATTCCAAGTTAAACATTCCTGGACCCGGCGTTTTCATACTTACGGCGTAGGTATAAGCCACTGGTTTGATATCAAAACCTAAGAACAAGTCTTTGGCAATGTAATAATCAACTCCAGCAACTGCTTGTACTCCGAAAGCAGTAATGTCTACGTGGCGTGCGCCTAAGTCATTAACAGCAAGATTTCCGTCCTCATCAATAATAATTGGTTCAAACATAGATCTTCTTGCATAGTCAAAAGGCAACGCAAATCCTATATAAGGAAATAAACGATCATTTTTGGTATGGAACAACCATTGTCCGCCAACAGATAAGCTTGCGTCAATTCGTTCGTCTTCTACAACTGCATTGTAAGCAGGAAAAATTGTATTTCCATCTCCGTCAATAACAGCAGGTATGGCAAGTTGTGAAGGCGTATGTCTCCAAATGGCACCACCGCTTAAGGTAATGGCAAATTTATTGGAAACGTAATACCTTCCTTCAGCACCAACCATATTGGTAATACTGTTTTCATTACTGTCAACACTATTTTCATACGGTGCCACACTGGATACCGCTGCAGAAGAACTAGGAACAACCAAACCTCCATTAAGATATGCTCCGCGTCCAAAAACCATTGCCGCCGTAAAGTCACCTTGTTTTGGCGCAAATCTTGGCTCAACCTTGCAGGTATCTCCTATATAGTGGTGGTGATGTGAATCTTTATATTGTGCATTTGCACTTGTTAGCGCAAAGACTAAAATAAAGCATAAAATTAAATATTTTTTCATATGTTTTAGTTCTTTAAGAGTTAAAATTTTGTTTTAAAAGGGCTGCTGTAAGGCAGCCCTTTAGTTAATTTTCTTAAAGAATTAAGATGCCAATGCAGCTTCCATTAAAGCTTTGTATTTAGCAGCTATTGCTAAAGTATTTGCATGTCTTTGTTCTATTGTGTCAATTAAAGCTTCAAGGTATGCAATGTAGGCTTCATCAGCAGCTTCTTCAACTTGTGCATCAGCCAATGCTTGCTCGGCTAGTTCAATATCTTCAATGGCTTCAACAAGATCTTCTTGTAAACCAGCTAACATATTGGCTAAATCATCTAAATCATTAGCCCACCATCCATAAGCGTAAATTAAATTTTGATTCAAGTAATATGCATCCCATAAAGCATCCATTTCTTGTCCCATAGTCCAGTAAACTTGCCATTCAGCAATTATTTGAGCCTGAATATCTGGGTATGTCCAATAAATCACACCGTCATTGGTAATAGTCAAAGTGCCTGTGCCATCTGCATTTACAACAAATGTATACTCAACACCAGCATCGGTTAATTCACCCAATAAAGAAGCTACAACGGCATATTCAGCATCAATGATTGGTTGGATGTTTGAAATATCTTCATTCCATTGCGCGATATTCAATAAAGCAGCATCAATCCAGCCTTGTAAAACATCTTCATCCGGCAATGCCAAGAAAGCGTTTAAAGCATTTATGGCATTGGTTTCAGCAGTAATCGCTAAATTTAAAGTCGTTAAAGCATTGGCTTTAGTTGTATTGGCAGCAGCTAAAGTAGCATTAGCATCGTCCAACAAAGCTTGTGCAGCGTTTAACAGATCCAACTCATTTTCATATAGGTTTTTCCAGTAATTATAGTCTTCTAGAGCATCCGCTAAATTATCACCAAAGTTATCTAAAGTGTCTTGAGTACCTAACTGAGCCAATTGCGCATTCCATAGATTGGTGTAGGCATCTGATCCAGCTAGCGGCATATCACCCAATTCTGGAGCATTGTCAAAAATTTCTTCATCACCTAAAGCGGCAACCATTGCATTAAAAATGGCAAGATTGGTTTCAGAAATATCGTCAGCTTCTACTTCAACATAGAATTCTACTGTAGGAATTCCAGTATTTAAACCATTTGGATAAGCTGCAGACGTGAATTCTTCATAATCTTCAAGAGGAAGATTGTCGGTAGGAATTGTGGCAACTGAAACTGCAGCGTAAGTCGCTGGGTAAAATTCACCAACAGGCCCTTCAACCCAAGTTAATACTTCTCTGTAAGATGTTCCAATCATATCGGAATGGTTACCAATAAATGGGTTTTCATAACCATCTGTATTTGGAGAAACATTTCCTAAAACGGTCGTTTTATCAAACCAAGTAGATCCTGCTGGATTGGCTTCAAACACACCTTTCCATAAATTATAATTAGCAAGTGCAATTGTAAGTGCGCCTTCCGCTGCTGTAACATTCGCAATGGCAGTAGTGTTATCTGATGTTGCTGTGCCTATGCCGCCATCGTAAATAGCTTGTTGTGTAGCTAAAGTATTTGCGGCAGTTTGTAATGCAGCATATAAACTGGCCAATTCATTTTCAAGTGTAGTTAATGCAGAAGCTGCAGCTATTTGAGCATTGTTAGCGGTTACTTGTGCAGCAGAAGCAGTGTTGTAAGCAGTTTGTGCTGTATTTTTAGCAGTTGTAGCGTTGTTTTTAGTCAATTGTAAAGCGGCTAAAGCAGCGTCATAATTATCTATGGCTAATTGCCAGGTAGCGATACTAGCTTCTGCAGTTTCAATCCAATCTAGTCGGTAGTTTTTCTCACCTACAGCATAATTGTGATTATATAAAGCATTCATAGCGTCGGTAACAAGCTGATTTCTATCGTTATCTTGATTGTAAAGAGCCATGATTTTATTGTACTGCACTTGCATTTCAACATTTTTGGCATCCATTGCATCTTGTAAAGCTATATTTTGGGCTTTTAAATCTGAAATCATGGCTTCCGGTGTAGAAGGATCTGCGATGTAGGCTTCCAAATCAGCGATAGCTGTTTCTAAATTAGCTTTTGCAGCCATTGCAGTAGCAACATTTCCTTCCATTTGCGCTAAGTAAAATTCCCAGGAAACATTACCATTTTGCATTAATTCGGCACTGGCCAAATCAGCTTGGGCCTCTAATAAATCCTGCATAAGACCATTTGCATGTTGCATGGCATAGGCATAATCCCAGGCATAACCAACAGCCAATTGAACACCTGCAGCTTCCATAGCGGCTATTGCAGCAGCCATATCAACATCAAATTGAATTTGTGCAAGCGCTAATTCATTTTGCAATGCAGCAACATCAAGACTGGTTTGTGCAACCAATGCTAAAAGTTGTTGTTCGCGCACAGCTGCTGTATACTCTGCATTAGCTTCTTGATCGGCAATGTCAGCCAAAATTTGGGCAGCTTGTGCTTCAGTTAAGCCAGCGTCAGCCAAAGCTTGGGCCAAATCACCCTCAGCAGCTGATAAAATAGCTTGTGCTTGCGCATCAGTTAAACCTGCATTGGCAAGTAAAACTGCTAATTGGCCTTGCGCAATAGAGACAGCGGCAGTGGCTTGCGCTTCCAATAAAGCAGCATTTGCTTCTTCGTTTGCAGCTTGTGCCAGCAATAAAGCGGCTTCCGCATTTTGCACATTCGCTTGTGCAGCAATTAAATCAGCTTGAGCCTCATAAATGGCTTCAACTAGTGGGGAAACTTCGTTGTCTATACAAGACGTAAAGGTTCCGCTAAATAAGGTAATCATCATCAGGACTACCGACAATTTTTTTAAATGTTTCATTTTGTAACTTTTTAATTAATATTCTTTGAAATTTAAATAGGTCAATAAACTTACTGTTTTAATAAGTTATTAACAAAACTACATATATAATTTTTATTATGCAATAATGATTTATCAAAACTGTGCATTTTTAATAACAAAAGGAGTGTTTTTTATAAGATTTATATATAAATTGTTAAATAATAAGAAGTTATGTTAAATATTTTAGGTTGTTTATTTTTTAAATTGTGGTTCAATTTGTTGAATTTACCTATAATTTGACCTTTTTTAATGATTTTTTTACACTTTTTTGCCATATATTATCAAGTTTTTAAGCATAAATGAGGTTGTTGTGAAATAAATTTTTTGTAAACGTGATATTTGTTATCTTTTATAAAAAATTTTAATATAAATTCACCACTTTTTTTGAAAATCAGGGTTGTTTTTTTATTTAACCATAAGGTATTAATTATCAGTAATAAAGAAGGTTTTGGTGTTGTTGCTGAAAAGTAAAAAATTGGCTTGAAGTTTTAAAAAGGGCTGTTTTACGCATTTTATAGTTAAAATAGGCCCAAATATTACCAAAAACTATCCAATCATTTTATTTGGAGATTGCTATACTTTTCAGAAGAAAAAACATGATGATTGTTGCCTTTTGTCTAAACGCAGGAAACAGGGTTTTTAATTTAGAAGTAAACTGGCTTAAGCACATTTTGCAGTGACTTATAAGAAAGCAAAATAAATAATAGGTAAGAGAAAGACGCCAGCACCAGCGAGAATAAAATCACGTTAATAATTGTGATAATATATAGGTTTAAGAACGATCAAAGAACAATGTCATTTGAAAGGATGGAGAATCACATCTCCCGTCTTCGGTCTTCGGTCTTCCGTCTTCGGTCTCCATCTCCCATCTCCCGTCTTCGGTCTTCGGTCTTCCGTCTTCGGTCTCCATCTCCCATCTCCCGTCTTCGGTCTTCGGTCTTCCGTCTTCGGTCTCCGGTCTCCGGTCTCCGG
>JAWOHJ010000226.1:0-3096 GCA_046485225.1 Lutibacter sp.
GCCTCATTGTTTGAAAAAGGAATCAATAAAATTGCCCAAAAAGTGGGTGAAGAAGCTATAGAAGTGGTGATTGAAGCGAAAGATGACAATGATGATTTGTTTGTAGATGAAGGTGCAGATTTGCTTTTTCATTATTTAATTTTGCTGCAGGCTAAAGGATTTACCTTGAAAGATATTGTGAAGGTATTGGAAAATAGACATTAATGATTTTAGATTTTAGATTTTTGATTTACGATTTTTTAAAAAATAATCAACCAATCTCTTATTACTCAACACTAAAATAAAATGAACACAATTTCAAAATCAACTTTAGATTTTTTAAAGGAACTCAGACAAAATAACAATCGCGAATGGTTTGCTGAAAATAAATCAACGTTTGAAGCGGAACAAAAAAAAGTGAAAGCTTTTTATATTGTGGTCATGGAGCGTTTAAAAGTTTCGGACCTTATTGAAAGCGTAAAGATATTCAGGATTTATAGAGATGTTCGATTTTCAAAAAACAAGCTACCTTTTAAATCGCATTTTGGCGGACAGTTTACGCGGGCAACAAATAAATTGCGTGGCGGATACTATTTGCATATCTGTCCGGGAGATAGTTTTTTGGCTGGCGGATTTTGGGAACCGAATAAAGAAGATTTGGCGCGCATCAGAAAAGAATTTGAAGAGGATGCCACTGAAATTAGGGAGATTATAAACACTGCCAATTTTAAGAAACATTTCGGTACATTACAAGGAGAAGCGGTGAAATCGGCACCAAGAGGTTTTGACAAAAATCATCCGAACATCGATTTAATAAAACTAAAACAATTTATTGTGTCGCGCACATTTACCGATGATGAAGTATTGGCTCCAAACTTTTTGACTGAAGTCGTCGCTTCTTTTGAGGCAATGCGACCTTATTTGGATTATATGAGCGATGTGCTGACTACCGATTTAAATGGTATTTCACTTGTTGATTAAAATAAACAGGTTATATTAAATTTACGCTAGCAACTAAAAAGGCTAAGTTTAAATTTTAGCAGCATTTGCGTTAGGGATAGAACGGCGTGTTTGAGCGCTCCCGTTTTTCACGGGATGCGAGAAGTGAAAGCCCGACCCTTGTGGTAACGCCATCTAAAATGTCAGACAGCAAAATAACTAAACATAAAATACTGTGCTAGTTAGAATTAGGCCAAATAAAAAAGCTGTCTGAAATGAATTTCGGACAGCTTTTTTTATTCTTGAGATTTTAAGATTAATCTACCAAAACCCAATCACCTTTGTCAATTAAAGGAATGGCCTGTTTGTATTTTACGGATTTGTTTTCTCCGGAAAGCACATGTTTAATGGTCACTTGTTCGTTCCTTCCAATTTTTCGCTCGGTGCGCACAATCGTTTCAACTACTTTTGGCGCTTGTGTTTGGTTGGTTTGTTGATTTGGCGATGAACTGCCATAATCTTCCTTACTCAACTGAACTTTTTCACGTTTTTGTTCTCTCGCAGGTAATACACGCGTTGAATCTTGCGAAGGCAATTCACCTTTAAATAAGAACGACAGTACTTCTTTATTTACTTTATCGAGCATACCGTTAAACAATTCAAAGGATTCGAATTTGTAAATTAACAACGGATCTTTTTGCTCGTAAGTAGCATTTTGAACGGATTGTTTCAATTCATCCATTTGTCGTAAATGATCTTTCCAGGTATCATCAATAATGGCAAGTGTGATATTTTTTTCAAAATCGGTGACCAATTCTTTTCCTTCTGTTTCATAGGCCGTTTTTAAATTGGTGATTACTTTTAGTTCTTTTGTACCATCGGTAAAAGGAACCACAATACGTTCATATTTTTCCCCGTGATTTTCATAAACATCTTTAATTACCGGAAAAGCAGCTTTGGCATTTCTTTCTAATTTTTCTTTATAATGTTTATAAACCACATCAAAAAGTTGATCGGTAAGTTCTTGTTCCGTGCCCGATTTGAATTCATCTTCTTTGAAAGGAGCCGAGGTTGAAGAAAAACGAATCAGTTCAAATTCGAAATTCTGATAATCGTTTGATGGTTTATTTTCTCTGATCAACAAATTACAGGTATCATAAATCATATTTACGATATCAACCTGCAAACGATCTCCGTAAAGTGCGTGGCGACGACGTTTGTAAACAACCTCTCTTTGGGAATTCATCACATCATCATATTCAAGCAAACGTTTACGAACGCCAAAGTTATTTTCTTCCACTTTGCGTTGCGCACGTTCAATGGATTTTGAAATCATGGAGTGTTGAATCACTTCACCTTCCTGCAGTCCCATTCTGTCCATCATTTTTGCAATACGTTCAGAACCGAACAATCGCATTAAATTGTCTTCCAATGATACATAAAATTGTGAAGAACCCGGATCTCCTTGTCGGCCGGCTCTACCTCGTAACTGTCGGTCAACACGACGTGAATCGTGGCGTTCTGTACCCACAATAGCCAAACCTCCTGCTTTTTTAACTTCATCTGAAAGTTTGATATCGGTACCACGACCGGCCATGTTGGTTGCAATGGTTACCACGCCTGAGTTTCCTGCTTCTGCAACAATGTCGGCTTCTCTTTTATGGAGTTTCGCATTTAACACATTGTGTTTTATCTTTCTGATAGTCAGCATTCGGCCTAGCAATTCCGAAATTTCTACGGATGTTGTTCCCACCAATACCGGTCGGCCCAAATTCACCAAATTTTCAATTTCTTCAATAACGGCATTGTATTTTTCACGTTTGGTTTTGAAAACCAAATCTTCACGATCATCACGAACTAATTTTCGGTTACTCGGAACCTCAATCACATCCAATTTGTAAATTTCCCAGAATTCACCGGCTTCCGTAACCGCAGTACCTGTCATACCTGCCAATTTACGGTACATTCTAAAGTAATTTTGAAGTGTTACCGTAGCATAAGTTTGTGTGGCAGCTTCAATTTTTACATTCTCTTTTGCTTCAATGGCCTGATGCAACCCGTCAGAATAACGACGACCTTCCATAATACGGCCGGTTTGCTCATCAACAATTTTAATTTTATCTTCCATGATTACATACTCAATATCTTTTTCAAATAAAGTGTATGCTTTAAGCAATT
>JAWOHJ010000336.1:0-11054 GCA_046485225.1 Lutibacter sp.
TATGACAAATAATAACTCCACAATAATTAGTGAATACAATACTATTTCAGTAATTATTGTGAATTATAAGTGTTGGAAAGATTTAGAAAACTGCCTTTTTTCCTTGATTAATATTGATAAATCTGATTTTGATTATGAAGTTATTGTTGTTGATAATAAGTCCAACGATGGTATGTTTAATGATTTTTTAAATAAATTTCCCGAAGTAAAGTTTGTTGAAAATTCCGGAAATAATGGATTTGCCAACGGATGTAATAAGGGAGTTTCTTTAGCGAAAGGTGACTATTTTTTGTTTTTGAATCCGGACACAATAGTTTCAAAAGAACCAATTTTTTCTATGTTGAAATTAGCAAAAGAGGATCCAAATTATGGAATTGTTTCTTGTAATCAGCTAAATAATAAAGGTGGAAGTGAAAAAGTAATTAGGCTTTTTCCAAGCTTGCAGAATCTTTTTGGAATTACTCGGGCCATTTTTAAATCGATTCATAAAAAAGAACTTTCCAAAAGATTTGATACTTCAAATGGCATAGTTTTTCCTGATTGGGTATCAGGTTCGGTTGTTTTTATAAGTAGAAATTGGTTTAAAAAAGTTGATGGGTGGAATGAGGATTATTGGATGTATGCGGAAGATATTGACTTGTGTAAAAAAGTTGCTAAGCTAGGTGGAAAAATTGTACTAAATAAAAATGCCCATATTATTCATAATCACGGTGGCGCCTCCAGATTAAATATAAAAACTGCGGCGCTAACAAAAACAGAAGTAATTATTTCCAAACATGTATATGTAAATAATCATTTTAAGGGGTTTTTAAAATATTTTAGTCAGTTTTTAATTGTTTTTCAAGTACTTTCTACTAAATTTATTCTAGCTCTTTTTGGAATTGTATTATTTTTTATTCCAAAAATGAATTTACAATTGATCATATTTATAAATTTAATTAACTATTATGTTTATGCACTTGTAAGAAAGTCTTGGTTAAGTGAAAGATCAATGAATAACAAAATAAGCCAGATTAAAAATTCGTAAAAAAACTATATAATAACTCATTGTGTAATTAATAATTTGTTTTTTTATTGAGCTCTTGTTAAAGGTTAAAATCCTGCTATTTAAGCGAAAAGTTGTTTAGAAATTAAATTGTCAAATAAAAATTTATGGAAATAAAACAAAAAAAATACTATGGACATATGAGACCTGAAATGTTATCTCTTATTCCATATTCGGCGAAAAAAACACTTGAAATAGGTTGTGCTCAAGGTAACTTTTCATCACAATTGGTTAAAGAAGGAGTTGAAACTTGGGGTGTCGAACCAGATATAGATTCTGCAAAAATGGCTGGTAAAAAGCTTTATAAAGTTTTAGAAGGTACTTTAGATGCTAAAATAAATGAATTACCTGATAATTATTTTGATGTAATAATTCTAAATGATGTATTGGAACATTTATTATATCCTTGGGATGATTTAAAGAAGTTAAAATTGAAGTTAGCTTCTGATGGGGTAATAATATCCTCAATACCTAACGTAAGATATACGAAAAATTTATTCAATCTTTTAGTAAGGAAAGATTGGGAATATAAAGAATCTGGTATATTGGATTCTACGCATTTTCGTTTTTTTACAAGAAAGAGTATTCGTTCATTATATCATAAAAGTGGGTATTCTGTTCAAATTATAAAGGGAATTAATTGTACAAAGTCAGTTTTATTTTTTCCAATAGCATTATTAGTTAATATACTTTTGTTAGGTACTCAACTAGATATTTTTTACATGCAATTTGCAACAGTGGCAAGAAAAGTGAAAGAAAATTAATAGAAACTGATGAAATTTGAAATTCAAAAAACATTAGAAGTGTTGAAAAATAGAGGAGTAATGCTATACCCAACCGATACGGTTTGGGGAATTGGCTGTGATGCCACTTCCGAAGAAGCCGTTGCCAAGGTTTTTGCAATCAAAAAGCGTTCAGAGAGCAAGAGCCTGGTTATTTTGGTCGACGGTTTTGATATGCTTAAAAAACACATTCCAAAAGTTCCTAAAGTAGTGATAGAATTGCTGTCAAAAACAACAAACCCAACGACCATTATTTACGACAATCCTGTTGGTTTGGCTAAAAACGTGGTTGCGGCAGACAATACGGTGGCCATTCGCATGGTGCAAAATGAGTTTTGCAGGGAATTGATTCTTTTGTTTGGAAAGCCGATTGTTTCCACTTCGGCCAATATCAGTGGGAACCCAACCCCAAAAAGTTTTAATGAAATTGAAATGTCCATTTTGGATAGCGTTGATTATGTTGTAAATTTGCACCGCGATGAAGTGAATGAAAAATCTTCAACTATTTTGAAGGTAAATGATAAAGGGGATATAACAGTGCTCCGCAACTAAAAAATGACTAAAAAAAAATTTCATACGGAGGCGATAAGCCATCCGATTTTTCGATATATATCACAAGCAGCTGCCGATTTGCAATTGGAAACCTATGTCATAGGTGGTTTTGTGCGTGATTACTTTTTAAAACGAAACAATCAGCAGGATATAGACATTGTTGCCGTTGGAAGCGGCATTGAATTGGCACAGGCTGTCGCAAAATTATTGCCGAACAAACCCAAAGTGCAAGTTTTTAAAACTTATGGCACGGCGATGTTAAGGTACAACGATTTGGAAGTGGAATTTGTTGGTGCGCGAAAGGAATCTTACAATGAAAGCAGCCGGAATCCTGTTGTGGAAGACGGAACCCTTGAAGACGACCAAAACCGCCGCGATTTCACAATAAATGCCTTGGCCCTGAGTTTAAACAAAGCAGATTTTGGCAAATTATTGGATCCCTTTAACGGATTGAAAGATTTGGAAGCCAAAATGATCAAAACACCGCTAAGTCCCGATATTACCTATTCTGATGATCCTTTGCGGATGATGCGCGCCATTCGTTTTGCCACCCAGTTGAACTTTACCATTGAAAAAAAATCCTTTGAAGCCATTGCCAGAAATGCCGGGCGACTGGATATTATTACGCGTGAAAGAATTGTGGAAGAACTCAACAAAATAATGAGCGCTCCGGTACCTTCAGTCGGATTTATTTTACTGCACAAAGCGCAGTTACTAAAACGTTTTTTGCCGGAACTGACCAATTTGGAAGGGGTAGAGGATGTGGAAGGACAAAAACATAAAGATAATTTTTACCACACGTTGGAAGTGGTGGACAATATTTCAAAAAACACCGATCATTTATGGTTGCGCTGGGCTGCCCTGCTGCACGATATTGGAAAAGCACCCACCAAAAAATTTCATCAAACGTTGGGCTGGACTTTTCACGGCCACGAATATGTGGGTTCAAAAATGGTGTACAAACTGTTTAAACGTTTAAAAATGCCTATGAACGAGAAAATGAAATTTGTTCAAAAGATGGTATTGTTAAGTTCACGTCCGATTGTGTTGGCAACCGAAGTTACGGATTCTGCTGTACGACGGTTGGTTTTTGATGCAGGCGATGATATTGAAAGTTTAATGACTTTGTGTGAAGCGGACATCACGACTAAAAATCCATCGAAGTTTAAAAAATACCACCAGAATTTTGAATTGGTACGCCAAAAAATAAAGGAAGTGGAAGAACGTGACCATGTGCGTAATTTTCAGCCGCCAATCTCCGGCGAACTGATTATGGAAACCTTTAATTTAAAACCTTGCCGTGAAATTGGCGTGATTAAAGAAGCCATTAAGGAGGCCATTTTAGATGGTAAAATAGCGAATAATTATGATGAGGCTTATCAATTTATGTTAGAACTGGCTAAAAAATCGGGATATGTTTTACCGGGTAAAAACTTTTAAGGATAACTTACCTTTGTCCTGTGGCTTGAAGGTATTTATCCATGACCAATATTGAAAGTAATTGTTCTAATTTAGGATCTGTAAATTGAGTAATCCATTCATTGGCATTTTTAATTATTTCTAACGCCTCATTTTCGTTGCTTGAATAATAATCTATTTTATCAATTAAGTCGGAATAATCATCTTCTATGTGAACATAGTGAAAGTTCGGAATCAACTTTCCTTCCATATACCAAGTTTCAAATTTTGGAGTTGGCATAAAGCATAGAGAATTAGATGACATTATCCATTTAAGGTTTGTTGCTACATCATTACCTTCAATTGAAAGAATAAATTTATATTTTAATTGTTCATTAATACTTAAAAAGGGTTTCTCCCAAATAGGGTTAAGGTTTAATTTTCCAACTTGACCAATATCACATTTTGGATGCTGATAATATTGATCAAGTAATAATTCTCTATTTTCTTTATGAGCAACTCCTCGCCAAACTGCCATATCTTTTTTCTCTGAAAAAGGTATTGAATCATTAATAAATTTATAATGTCGAACTTCATTTAATTTAAGTAAAACGGATAAATTGTTATGATTAATAGGTCTGCTTTTTACAAATGTAGGCGTGCTTTGCAGCTCCGTAATATCGCCAAATTTATAGGCAATTTTATATTTATGATTAAAGTATCTTGTAACTTTTATGAGGTCGAAGAAATAAACACTGCCTTTTCTGGGTTTTCTGATAGCGCCAATTTGTAACGCTAAATTCTCATCTAAAGCATGTTTATTTATGTTGATGTAATAATTTAATCGTTCATTTATTAAAGCTATTGGGTATTCATTTCTATAGCTCAGCCATTTTTTTAATTGAGATTGATAAATGAATTTTGGCAGAATTGTCTGAAAAATATTAGTTAAATAGTATATAAATTTACTTTTTTTAAAAGTTTTAATTATTTCCATAAAAGATATAAACAAGATAATTTAATAAATATCAAAGACAGTAAAATCATTAAGCTTTGTTTTTAAATAAAAAAAACTTCGAATTTATTGATTATAGCGTCTGCATTTCTACCAACTTTGTATAAACGCCATTTTTTGCAATCAATTCTTCGTGGTTTCCCTGCTCAATGATTTTTCCTTTCAGTAATACTACAATAATATCCGCTTTTTGTACGGTGGAAAGTCGATGTGCAATCACCACAGAAGTCCTGTTTTTCATCATTTTTTCCAGAGCATCCTGCACCAGACGTTCAGATTCCGTATCCAAAGCGGAAGTGGCTTCATCCAAAATCATAATAGGCGGATTTTTAAGCACGGCACGTGCAATACTCAACCGCTGTTTTTGTCCGCCCGAAAGTTTGTTTCCGCTGTCGCCTATGTTGGAATCGTAGCCATGGGGCATCTCATGTATAAATTCATGGGCATTTGCAATCTTGGCGGCGTCCATAATTTCGGCATCTGTTTTATTTTCAATACCCAGTAAAATGTTGTTTTTGATACTGTCATTAAATAAAATGGAATCTTGTGAAACAAGGCCTTGCAGACTGCGCAATGATTTTTTTGTAATGTCGCGAATGTCGATGCCGTCGATTTTAATGCTGCCTTCATTCACGTCATAAAAACGTGTCAGCAAATTTGCAATGGTCGATTTTCCGCTGCCCGATTGTCCCACAAACGCCACCGTTTTTCCTTTGGGTATTTCCAACGAGAAATTTTGAAGCACATATTCTTCTTCATATTTAAATGAAATATTTTCCAGGCTGATGGAAGAATTAAATCCTTCTTTCACCAAGGCATTCGGTTTGTCGGCCAAAGGTGAAGTCGTGTGTAAAATTTCCAACACACGTTCTGCTGCGGCATCACCTTTTTTAACGCCATAAGCCGCTTTTGAAATGGCTTTTGCCGGGGTTAAAATGTTGTAAGCCAATCCCATATAAACAATAAAAGCATCGGGAGCCAATGTTTTTGAAACCAAAACCAAAGAGCCTCCATACCAAAGTAACACAGCAATAACGCCGATTCCTAAAAATTCGCTCAATGGCGAAGCCAAATTTTGCCGGTTCAGCAAAGAATTGGAGAATCTGTAAAACCGTGAAGTTGATTCCCTGAATTTCGAATTGAAATAACCTTCGGCATTAAAGCCTTTGATTACCCTTAATCCACCTAAAGTCTCTTCTAAAATGGATAAAAACAGTCCTTGCTCTTTTTGAACTTTATCTGATTGTTTTTTTAATTTTTTTCCGACTAAAGAAATAACGATTCCTGCTATCGGAATAAAGATGAATACAAATAAGGTCAATTGCGGACTTATGGCCAACATGGCAATAATGGTAAACAAAATCATCAAGGGCTCTCTGACAATCAATTCCAAAATGGACAAAAAGGAATGCTGGATTTCCAACACATCGGTAGAAATTCTTGCAATAATATCACCTTTTCTTTTTTCAGAAAAATAGGCCAGCGGCAAATCTACTGTTTTTTCATACAAATCATTCCGAACATCTTTTAAAACGCCATTTCTTAAAAATGTGATAAAGTACATCGCCAAATAGCCAAAAATATTTTTAAGCAAAAAAGTACTGATCACGATCATGATCATAAATAGCAGCGCCTTCATTTCGCCTTCTGTATTTACTTTGATGGTGATAAAGTAATTGATGGAATTTTCAATGTAATCGCCTATTTTGGTTACGCCCTCGTACGAAGGTTTTGTGGTGATGGGTTCCGCAGTTTTAAAAAGTACTTTTAACATGGGCATCAGCGAAACAAAAGCCAAGGTGCCAAACAACGCATAAAAAACATTGCTGATAATGTTTAAAACACCGTATATTTTATAAGGTTTGGCATAAACCAATATTTGTCTGAAGTACTTCATTAATTTTTTTATTGTTTATCCTATCTTCCCGCTCTTTCCCAAGGAAAGAGAGCTAAATTTAGTAACCTAAGAAAAATATCTCATATCTTTAGTAACTCATTTTTTAACTTCTAATATATTCCCCCTTCGGGGGTTAGGGGGCCTAACTCAATTTAAGTTCAGTAATAATCCTTTGAATTTTGGCATCCAGTTCGGCTTCAACCTTTTTTGCATTTTCAACAGCGTCTAATTTTCCTTTCACGCTGAAATAAAATTTTATTTTTGGCTCAGTACCGCTTGGTCTTGCAGCTATTTTTGTGCCGTCTTCCGTCTGATAAATCAATACATTCGATTTAGGAATGTCTAAAATTTCAACGTTTCCGGTCAGTAAATTTTTTCTGGTTGAAGCATCATAATCAAAAAGATAAATCACTTTTGATCCGTCTATTTCTGTAACCGGATTTTCACGCAAATCAACCATCATTTGTTTAATCTGGTCGGCGCCGTCCATTCCTTTTTTAACAATAGAGATTAAATGTTCTTTGTAAAAATGATTGTCGGCATAAATTTGCAGCAATTCCTGATACACAGAACTTCCGTTCGCTTTTGCATTCGCGGCAATTTCACAGGCCAGCAGGGTAGCGGTAGTCGCATCTTTATCGCGCACAAAATCACCAATCATATAACCGAAACTTTCTTCACCGCCGCCAATAAATTCTTGTTTGCCTTCGGCTTCGCGAACCATTTTGGCAATCCATTTAAATCCGGTAAGTCCAACTTTGGTTTCAACGCCGTATCGGGCCGCAATTTCATTCACCAAATTGGTGGAAACAATGGTGGAACCCACAAATTGTTTGCCGTTTAACTTGCCGGCTTCTTTCCATTTTCTGATTAAGAAATCGGTCATCAGACACATGGTTTGGTTTCCGTTCAGCAAGGTCATTTTTCCTTCTAAATTTCTAACCGCAATGCCCAATCGATCACCATCTGGGTCAGTTCCGATCAATAGGTCTGCATTGATTTTTTCAGCAAGATCGGTAGCCATTTTTAAGGCATCCGGCTCTTCGGGATTTGGAGATTTAACGGTTGGAAAATCGCCGTTTGGCACGCGTTGCTCTTCAACAATGTGAACATCTGTATAACCGGCTCTTTTAAATGCTTCCGGAATAGAAGTAATCGAAGTGCCGTGGATAGAAGTGAAAACAATTTTTAAATTTTCTTTCCCTTTTGTGTTGAAAGTGCCATTTTTTACGCTGGCATTTATGAAAGCATCATCAACTTCTTTACCGATCGTTTCAATTAAGTTTTCATTGGCTTTGAAGTTGATTTGGGAAAAATCCAAACGGTTAACCTCAGCAATAATTTCATTATCCTGCGGCGGAACAATTTGTCCGCCATCATTCCAATATACTTTATAACCGTTGTACTCCGGCGGATTGTGGGAAGCGGTCAGTACAATTCCTGCATCGCATCCTAAATGTCTTACGGCAAAAGAAAGTTCCGGGGTGGGACGTAAATCTTCAAATAAGTAAACTTTTATATTGTTTGCCGAAAAAACATCGGCCACTATTTTTGCAAATTCTTTGCTGTTATGTCGGCAGTCAAAAGCAATAACAGCTTTCAAAGGTTTGTTTGGAAAAGTTTGATTCAGGTAATTGGACAATCCTTGGGTTGCCCTGCCTAAGGTATATTTATTGACTCTATTGGTTCCTGCGCCCATAATGCCGCGCATTCCTCCGGTGCCAAATTCCATGTCCTGATAAAAATGTTCCGTTAATTTTGTTGAATCACCGGCGATAAGCTGCTTTACTTCTTTTTGTGTTTGCGCGTCGAAAGTATCGGTCAGCCAAAGTTGGGCTTTATTTAAGATTGTAGTCATGTCGTATGAATTTGAAAGTGCAAAAATAGTTCAATTATGTTAAAAAAGATCAACTATTGATTTTTTCTGAGATGGTGTAACGTTTTGTATCCGATTTTGTGCGCAAAATAAGTTCGCCTAAAAACCCGGCCAAAAATAGTTGTGTTCCAATGATCATAGCAACGATTGCCAAATAAAATTGAGGCTTGGCAGTAATCAAACGGCCAGTCGGATTGAAAAATAGTTTGTCAATACCTAAGTAAAAAGCAAAACAAAATCCAATAAAAAACGTCAGCGTTCCCAATAATCCGAACAAATGCATTGGTCTTTTACCAAATTTCGATAAGAACCAAATGGTGATTAAGTCCAAAAATCCATTGATGAAACGTTCTATGCCAAACTTGGTTACGCCGTATTTTCTGGCTTGATGGGCAACCACTTTTTCGGTAATTTTATTGAATCCCGCATTTTTGGCGAGTACCGGAATGTAACGGTGCATTTCGCCGTTCACATCAATATTTTTTATAACTTCATTTTTGTAAGCTTTCAATCCGCAATTAAAATCGTGCAATTTCAAACCCGAAGTTTTTCTTGCCGCCGCATTGAATAATTTTGAAGGTATATTTTTTCTGATTTTTGAATCGAATCGCTTTTTTTTCCAGCCTGAAACCAGATCGAAATCGCCGCTTTTAATCAAATTATAAAGTTCTGGAATTTCATCCGGACTGTCCTGTAAATCGGCGTCCATCGTGATCACAACATCTCCGGTCACTACTTTAAATCCGGCATTTAACGCTTGAGATTTTCCGTAATTTTTTTGAAACCGAATGCCTTTTACATTAGGGTTTTTTTCAGATAAGGAGGAAATTACCTTCCAGGAATCGTCGGTACTGCCGTCATCAATAAAAAGCAATTCATAAGAATAACGATTGGATTGCATCACTTTTACAATCCAATCGTGTAATTCATTTAAAGATTCATCTTCGTTAAGCAGTGGAATGACGATGGATATATCCATTTAAGTTTGTTTTAAATACTGGTGATTTCTTCGTCGGTTTTTCTCAGAATCAATCCGCCAATAAGAGAAATGATAAATCCAAGAAACAGACTCCCTATAATGATAATCGCTGAATTAATCATAGGTCCTGACATTTTTTGGGCCATTTCCAAGGATGCTTCCAATTGCTCATCAGAAAAATTTGGATATGTTTCTATCATTGTTTGTTGTTGCACTTCCATCATTCTTGAAAAGTATTCAGGCTCTATAAAAGTGACGAAAATTAAATTATAAACAGCGAGAACCAATCCGGAAATAAGTGCAATACCCAATCCGGTTTTTAATGCTTCGGATAACGATAAAAATCCGTTGTTGATTTCTTTAATTTTCTTGATGCCTAAAATGATGACTGCAACAGTAATCATTGTGCTGATAGCGCCTACAGACCAATGAGGTTCGTACGTTTTTCCCATGGCATATAATATAACACTGATCAAAATAGATGCAAGACCTAACATTAAACCGTGGTTTAACATGATTTGTTTTGGCGCGATTTCTTGATTTTCCATAATAATTGATTGATTTTTGGTTGAACAAATATAGTAAATACCTTATTACAATTAGCGGTTAAATACGAACTATAATGGTTATTTTTTACTAAGTTATTAGTAAACACTAATTTAGATTTGTTACACTAAAATTAGAAAAAAAATAGTGGTGAAATTAAAAAAATGATTGTATTTTTGCGCCGGGCAAGTCCTACACAACCAGCTCCCTTTGAACCCTCCAGGGCGGGAACGCAGCAAAGGTATTAGGTTGTAGCGGTGTGATGTAGGTCGCTTGCCCTTTTTCTTTTCTCTGTAAATCCCTTTTTGAAGGACTTTTTAAATCTCCATAAATACCTTACTTTTGATTTCTAATTATAGATTGTAATTTATAGCTGATTGATTTTTGATACAACATTATGCGTATTCTATGATAAAAAATAAATTAAAAAATTATAAAATCAATTCAAACGAAATTTGCATTTAACCGCAACGACGCAAAGAAAATACGCAAAGCGCGCAATTTTGTTTTGGTTAACATTTGATTAGGTAATTTTCAAAATCGTATCCCGATAGCTATCGGGACGTAAATCAATTTGCGTTAGGGATAGAAGTGAAAATATTTTTTTGAGGCTTTTTGCCAATAAAAAAGATTGAAGCGCATAGCCCGACCCTTGTGGTAACGCCCACCAAAAAGGCGGGCAGGTCCAATTTTCAATTATTTAATATTTTAAGTTTTCAATGAGAAATAAAGTCGTTTTAATTACGGGAGGTTCTTCGGGAATTGGGAAATCCGTCGGTGAATTTTTAACACAAAAAGGATTCATCGTGTACGGAACCAGCAGAAATCCGGCCAGCATCACAAATCATTCGTTTCGACTGATTGCACTGGATGTCAATCATAAGGAAACCATTCTAAAAGCTGTTGATGAAATTATTGCTACGGAAGGCCGTATCGATATTTTGATCAATAACGCAGGAATGGG
>JAWOHJ010000008.1:0-3683 GCA_046485225.1 Lutibacter sp.
GAATGCCGGATCCAATTGAGGCAATAAAATTTCGAATGGAACAAATGGGAATGAATCAAAAAGATTTGGCGGAAGTGGTTGGCTTTACAAGTCGAGTGAGTGAAATACTTAATCGAAAACGAAAGCTTACATTGAATATGATTAGAAAGTTGAGTACCACTTTACATATTCCAACCGAAGTATTGGTTCAAGAATATTAGCGATAAAACCAGTTGCATGCATTGAATAAGCGCAATGCGCAACATCGCTAAATAGAAACGAATTAAAAGCTTCCTTAACCCCCGAAGTGGGAAATAAAAGGGATAATGACCAAAAAATTATAAGATTTACGATTAGTCAATTTAATTATTTAATCATTGATTTTTAGATATCAGTTCCCCCTTCGGGGGTTAGGGGGCTAGATAATAGTCGACTGCCCTAAATCTATATTGTGTTTGTTGTAAAACGTGTTTTCGTCATCTAAAATAAAATCGCTGATAAAATTGCCGACACTGGTGGTCGAAAAATGGTTTGTCGCATTTAAATCGGGTGTTGAAATGTTGAGTTCAACCGATTTTTCAACGGCAACCCGAATATTTTCTGCTTCGTCATACAGCTTAAAATGATCCAGTAACATGGCTGCCGATAAAATAGAAGCCAGCGTATTGGCGATATTTTTACCTTTCAATTCCGGATAATAGCCGTGAACAGGCTCAAACAACGCGTGATATTCTCCAACGGATGCAGAAGCCAACAAGCCGACAGAACCCGAAATAACGCTGGCTTCATCGGTTAAAATATCGCCAAACATATTTTCGGTTAAAATAACGTCGAATTGCCTCGGATTTAAAATAAGCTGCGTTGCGGCGTGGTCAACAAACAAAAACTCCACTTTTACATCAGGATAAGTTTTTGAAATTTCCAGAATTCTTTTGCGCCAGAGACGCGATGTTTCCAGTACATTGGCCTTGTCAACCAAGGTTAATTTTTTTCTTCTGATATGAGCGGACTTAAAGGCCAAATGGGCGATTCTGTCAATTTCTTCAGCAGTATAGGTGCAATTGTCGGAAGCGGTATTCCCGTCTTCGCTTAATTTTTTCTCCCCAAAATAAATACCGCTGGTCAATTCCCGATAAATCACAAAGTCGGTCCCTTTAATCACGTCTTTCTTTAAATTTGATCGGTGAATTAAGGAATTGTAGGTAATTAAGGGGTGAATATTGGCAAACAATCCCAGACTTTTTCTGAGTTTGATCAAGCCTTGTTCCGGACGAATTTTTGCATTCGGATTGCTGTCGTATTTTGGGTCGCCAACAGTGCCGAATAAAATAGCATCGGAATTGGCACAAATTTTCAGGGTTTCCTCAGGCAACGGATTGCCGCATTCCTCAATGGCTTTGGCGCCAACAAGGGCTTTCTCAAAATCGAACCTGTGGTCGTATTTTTCGGCAATCGCATTTAAAACTTTGATGGCTTGCTGGGTTACTTCAGCGCCAATTCCATCACCCGAAAGCACGGCTATTTTTATTTTCATGAGTCGTATTTCATTTTTTAAGGGTCATCATGGAAGCACCTTCCACGACCTGATAAATCATCACGTTAAAATAATAATTATTTTGTTATGAACGATTGTCGGTGGGATTTTATTTAAATTTTAACAAAAAATTAAATAGCGATACTTGTTTTATGAATGTGGTTCAATTCCATCAAATGATGAAGGTCGATGTCGTTTACTTCTTTATGATGGTCGGCAAATTGCAGAAATTGCGGATAAATATCGTCCAGTTCATCTTTGGTAAGGTCATATCCTACATTTTTTGATCGGTAAGCCAAGGCTGCCCTGCCGCTTCTTGCAGTTAAGATGATGGAGGATTCGTTGACGCCAACATCGGCCGGATTGATAATTTCGTAGGTTTCCCTGTTTTTGATTACGCCATCCTGATGGATTCCCGAACTGTGGGCAAAAGCATTTTCACCAATAATGGCTTTGTTTGGCTGTACAATCATTCCCATGCTTTGTTGCACCAGCTGGCTTGTTTCGTACAATAATTTTGTATTGATATTGGTGTCTAAATTTAAATAGGGATGCTGTTTTAAAATCATGACGACTTCTTCCAGAGCGGTGTTTCCGGCACGTTCACCAATACCGTTGATGGTGCATTCAATTTGTCTTGCACCGTTTTGAACACCGGCAATAGCATTTGCGGTGGCCAATCCCAAATCGTTGTGGCAATGGCAGGAAATGATAACATTATGGATGCCCTTCACATTTTCCTTCAAAAATTTAATTTTTGCGCCGTATTCGTCGGGCAAACAATAGCCTGTAGTATCGGGAATATTTAGAACGGTGGCACCGGCCTTAATCACCTGTTCACATATTTTGGCCAGGAATTCATTGCTGGTTCTTCCCGCATCTTCGGCATAAAACTCAACATCTTCCACAAATTTTTTGGCATAAGAAACAGCCTGAATGGCCCATTCAACTATTTGATCCTGAGTAGAATTGAATTTGTATAAAATATGGGAATCGGAAGTGCCGATTCCGGTGTGAATTCTCGGACGTTTGGCGTATTGTAAAGCCGCAGCCGCAACATCAATATCTTTTTGATTGGCACGGGTCAATGCGCATACAGTGGCGTTTTTAATAATTTTTGAAATTTCCAAGACCGAATTGTAATCGCCCGGACTTGAAACAGGAAATCCGGCCTCAATCACGTCAACGCCTAAAATATCAAGTCGGTTTGCAATGATGAGCTTTTGTTCAGTATTTAACTTACAGCCAGGCACTTGCTCCCCATCTCTTAAGGTTGTGTCAAAAATTTGAACGTTATTTATACTCATTTTCAGTTTATTTTTATCACTTTTGATTGTCAAAAATAGCGGTATGGATTTTTTATATACTTTTGTAAATAGGTTTGTTTACTATATTCAAACTTTAAATTGAATAGCTAAATTACTGCTATTCAGTATAATAAAAATAATTTGGTTACAATGGCTATTGATCAAAAAGATGCGCTTTTTATGTTGGTGAAGTCCCTTTCTAAATCGGAAAAGAGGCAATTTAAGCTGTATGCGGGCAGATTGGACGGAAATGCAGAAGCAAATTTTATGGGTTTATTTAATTTATTGGACAAAGTTGCAGCGTATGACGATGAATTGATTTTGAGCAAAACAAACATCAAAAAGCAACAAATATCAAACACAAAAGCACATTTGTACAAACAAATTTTGGTGAGTTTGCGTTTTAATCCGATACACCAAAATGCGAGAGCCCATATTCGGGAGCAATTTGATTTTGCATCAATTTTATACAACAAAGGGCTATATAAGCAAAGTTTAAAAGTTTTGGAGAAAGCGAAAGAGCTGGCGCTGAACAACGGTGAAAACAATTTGGCTTATGAAATTGTGGAGTTTGAAAAAGTGATAGAATCACAGTACATCACCCGAAGTATGAGCAACAGGGCAGATGAATTGGCAATTCAGGCAAAAGAACTGAGTTTAAAAAATGTCCGAATCAGCAAATTGTCAAACCTTTCCCTTCAATTGTACAGTCTGTTCTTGAAAGAAGGTTATGTAAAAGACGACAAGGGTTTAAAAAGAGTGACGGCCTATTTTGAAAAGAAGTTGCCAAAATATAAATTTTCTGAACTGGGGTTCAGGGAAAAACTGTTTTTATATCAGGCCAATTTATGGCAAAGCTTTAT
>JAWOHJ010000014.1:0-3728 GCA_046485225.1 Lutibacter sp.
GGATCAAAAAAAATAGTGGACAGATTTGAAGAGGAAGGCGTAAAAATAAATAGCGTAATAGGTATTGGCGGGGTGGCAAGGAAATCGCCTTTTATTATGCAAACCCTTGCCAATGTATTGAATAAACCAATAAAAGTTGCGGCATCAGATCAGGCGCCTGCACTGGGTGCAGCAGTTTATGCGGCCGTTTCAGCCGGAATCTATGCGGATGTCATTGAAGCCAGCAAAAAAATGGGAAGCGATTTTGAAGCGACCTATTACCCTGAAATTGATAAAGTGGCCATTTATGAAAAACTGATGAAATCTTATGATGAATTAAGTTTTTTTGCAGAAAATATAACCCAAAAATCCAAAGTCAATGAGCTCCATCTATAAAAATTTGAAACAAGAATGTTACGAAGCCAATATGCAGTTGAATGCGTTGGGCCTGGTTGTCTATACTTTTGGAAATGTGAGCGCCGTTGATAGGGGCAAAGGTGTTTTTGCCATTAAACCAAGCGGTGTTCCTTACGAACTTTTAAAACCGGAAGACATCGTTATTTTGGATTTTGACAATAACATAATTGAAGGAACGATGCGTCCGTCATCCGACACAAAAACACATGCGTATTTGTATAAAAATTGGGATGATATCGGCGGTATTGCCCACACGCACGCCTTATATTCTGTTTCGTGGGCGCAAGCGCAAATGGACATTCCAATATTTGGGACAACGCACGCCGATCATTTAACGGCCGATATTCCTTGCGCACCGCCAATGAGCGATGAATTGATCAAAGGAAATTATGAACACAATACGGGCATTCAAATATTGGATTGCTTTAAAAATAAAGGCCTTTCCCATCAAGAAGTTGAAATGGTGCTTATAGGAAATCACGGACCTTTTACTTGGGGAAAAGATGCTGCCAAAGCGGTTTATAACAGCAAAGTGCTTGAAGTGGTTGCCCAAATGGCTTATTTAACATTACAAATAAACCCGAATGCACCTAAACTTAAAGATTCATTAATCAAAAAACATTACGATCGCAAGCATGGTAAAGACGCTTACTACGGTCAATAATTAATATTAAATAAACATTTTTCAAAAATGACAGATATAGCCCAAAAAGAAATTTGGTTTGTAACAGGAAGCCAACATTTATATGGTGAAGAAACCCTGAAACAAGTAGCCGAAAATTCACAACAAATTGTAAAAGGATTAAATGCGTCTGCACATATTCCTGTAAAAATAATTTTTAAACCAACGGTAAAAACGCCAGATCAAATTACAAATGTTTGCCAGGAAGCCAATGCGAACAACAATTGCATCGGTATTGTTGCCTGGATGCATACCTTTTCTCCTGCAAAAATGTGGATTCGCGGATTGACAATCTTAAACAAACCATTGTGCCATTTACACACACAATTTAATGCAGAAATTCCCTGGTCAACGATCAATATGGACTTTATGAATCTAAACCAGTCGGCACATGGCGACAGGGAATTCGGATTTATCATGTCCAGAATGCGTAAAAAACGTAAAATTGTAGTTGGGCACTGGCAGGAAGAAAGCGTTCAGAAAAAATTGGGCGTTTGGTCAAGAGTGGTATTAGGCTGGGATGAATTACAGCATTTAAAAGTAGCCAGAATTGGAGACAATATGCGTGAAGTTGCGGTTACGGAAGGAGATAAAGTTGAAGCGCAAATTCGTTTTGGTTTTTCTGTAAATGGTTTCGATTCTTCTGATGTAGTGAAACAAATCAATAAGGTTTCAGAAAGCGATTTAAATAAGTTGGTGGAAGTTTATGAATCATCCTATAGTTTGACGCCATCACTTTTAAAAGGCGGAGCGCAAAGACAATCATTGGTTGATGCCGCAAAAATAGAATTGGGTTTGAGAGCCTTTTTAGAGGAAGGCGGTTTCAAGGCATTTACGGATACTTTTGAAAATTTAGGGGAATTAAAACAGTTACCTGGAATTGCAGTGCAACGGTTGATGGCCGATGGTTATGGATTTGGAGGTGAAGGCGACTGGAAAACGGCAGCAATGGTGAGGGCAATGAAAGTAATGAACGTTGGTTTGGAAGGCGGAACATCTTTTATGGAAGATTATACCTATCATTTTACACCGCAAAAATCCTATGTTTTAGGTTCGCATATGTTGGAAATCTGTCCGACTATTGCTGAAGGCAAACCTTCTTGTGAAGTGCATCCTTTGGGAATTGGCGGAAAAGAAGATCCTGCACGATTGGTATTTAATGTTGCTCCAGGAAATGCCATCAATGCTTCTTTGGTTGATATGGGCAACAGATTTAGATTGATTGTAAACGAAGTTGAAGCGGTTAAACCGATGGCAAATTTGCCAAAACTTCCGGTAGCAAGGGTTTTGTGGGATGCTAAACCAAATTTGGAGATTGCCGCAACGGCTTGGATTTTAGCGGGAGGCGCACACCATACCGTGTATAGCCAATCTGTTACCACAGAATATATGGAAGATTTCGCAGATATTTCAGGGATAGAATTGCTTGTAATAGATGCAAATACCAGCATCAGGGATTTTAAGGATAAGCTAAATGCGAATGAAGTGTATTATCACTTGTTTCAGCATGGCCTATAAATAAACAATTAACCAAACAACTAAATTATGAACATTCAAAAAAGTTTCATGGTTGGTTTTGCCATACTGCTTTTTGCCAGCCTTAACATCCAATGCAAGGGCAATCAAAAAGAAGAAAATAGCAATGAAGTAACCGATAAGCAAAAAATGGAAATCGCAACTATTGAAAAGACAGCTTTTGGCACAACGCCAGAAGGTGAAAGTGTGGATAAGTACACGCTAAAAAATCAAAAAGGGATGGCAGTTGAGGTCATTACCTACGGTGGCATCATCACTTCTTTAAAGGCGCCAAATAAAAATGGGTTGTATGAAGATGTTGTCTTAGGATACGATTCTCTTGAGCAATACACAACAAAAAATCCTTATTTTGGTGCAATTATTGGCCGATACGGAAACAGAATTGCCAAAGGTAAATTTTCTCTTGACGGTAAAGAATACCAATTGGCAACCAACGACGGACCCAACCATTTGCATGGTGGCGTAAAAGGTTTCGATAAAGTAGTTTGGACAGCAGTTGCCATTAAAGGTGACAGTACAGCTTCTTTAAAACTGACTTATTTAAGCAAAGACCTGGAAGAAGGATATCCCGGAAATTTAACAGCTGTCGTGACTTATACACTTACAAACGACAATGTGCTGGAAGTGCTTTATGAAGCGACTACCGATAAAAAAACCATTGTAAATTTGACACAACATTCCTATTTCAACTTGTCGGCCAATTTCTCTAAAACAATTTTGGATCACGAAATTGTGATAAATGCCGATACTTTTATTCCAGTGGATGCAACTTTAATTCCAACCGGAAAACTTGCTGACGTCACAAATACCCCTTTCGATTTTAGGGTAGCCAAAACAATCGGAAAAGATATTGAGGCAAAAGATGACCAGCTGAAAAAAGGGCTGGGCTATGACCATTGCTGGGTGTTAAACAATCAGAATGAAGGATTTAAATTGGCAGCTTCTGCTTACCATCCTGAAAGTGGAAGATTGCTTGAAATTTATTCAGACGAACCTGGAATTCAATTTTATACCGGTAACTTTTTAGATGGAACTTTGCCTTCCAAAACAGGTGGCACTTATGCGCACAGAACTGGATTTTGTTTGGAAACACAACACTATCCTGATGCTCCAA
>JAWOHJ010000085.1:0-4104 GCA_046485225.1 Lutibacter sp.
CCGCAATAATTTCTGAAGTGGCATAACAAATCCCCAAGTGAATTCCTGCCATTCCGTAGGCTTTCGACAAAGTTTGCGTGATGACCAAGTTTGGATATTCATCAAATTCGTTTATCCAGCTTTCTTTTTTTGAAAAATCAATATAGGCTTCATCAATCACCACCAATCCATTAAAATTTTGCAATAAATACACCACGCTTTCATCAGAAAATGTATTTCCGGTCCGATTGTTTGGCGAACACAAAAACATCATTTTGGTATTTTCGTCAACAGCCTCTAAAATCTTTTCTACTTCTGGCTGAAAATCTGCCGAAAGCAACACTTCCCTATTTTCTACCGCATTGATATTGGCCAAAACCCCATACATTCCGTAGGTTGGCGGCAATGTGATGACGTTATCTGTTTTTGGTTCGCAAAAAGCCCGAAACAATAAATCCAGCACTTCATCGCTTCCGTTTCCCAATAAAATTTGTGATTCAGGAGTTCCCTTTAATTTTGACAATGCTGATTTTACCGTTCTTTGTTGCGGATCCGGATAACGATTTACACCATTCTCGAACGGATTTTCATTGGCATCCAGAAAAATCATATCAGCAGTGTCGAAATCTTCAAATTCATCGCGCGCCGACGAATATGGTTTTAACGCCTTTATATTTTCGCGAATCAGTTTTTCAATATCAAACATACTTATTTTTTTAAACTTTTTAAACGCAAAGTCACGGCATTTTTATGTGCATCCAAACCTTCTGCTTCTGCCATCAACTCAATGGTTTTTCCGATATTTTGAATTCCTTTTTCTGATATTTTCTGAAAAGTCATAGATTTTAAGAAAGAATCCAGATTCACACCCGAATACGCTTTTGAATAGCCGTTTGTCGGTAACGTATGGTTGGTGCCTGAAGCATAATCCCCGGCACTTTCCGGCGTGTAATTTCCAATAAAAACCGAACCTGCATTTTCAACGTTGTCAATATAAAAATCATTGTCATTCGTGCAAATTATAAAATGTTCCGGGCCGTATTCATTAATCATTTCCATCGCAATTTCTTTGGTTTCCACAAAAATTAACTTCGAATTCTCTATGGCTTTTGCCGCCATTTTTTTACGGGATAATGATTGAAGTTGGCTCTCTATTTCCTTTTCAACATCTTTTAGCATTTCCATGGAAGTCGACACCAAAATAACCTGACTGTCGGTTCCGTGCTCTGCCTGACTCAATAAATCGGAGGCCACAAAACTTGCGTTGGCCGTGTCATCGGCAACAATTAACAATTCACTCGGACCGGCAGGCATATCAATCGCGACGCCGTATTTGGTGGACAATTGTTTGGCAACGGTGACATATTGATTTCCCGGACCGAATATTTTATAAACCTTCGGAATTGTTTCCGTACCAAAAGTGAGTCCGGCAATGGCCTGAATTCCGCCCACTTTTAAAATTTTTGTGATGCCGCAAAGTTGCGCCGTGTAAAGAATGGCCGGATTAATTTCTCCTTTTTTATTGGGCGGCGAACACAAAACAAGCGCTGCGCAACCTGCAATTTGCGCCGGAACCGCCAACATCAACACCGATGAAAATAACGGTGCAGTACCGCCAGGAATGTACAAACCAACTTTCTGTATCGGTCTTTTTTCCTGCCAGCATTCCACGCCTTCAACGGTTTCCAAAAAAACTTTAGGCGTTTTTTGGGCCAAATGAAATTTTTCAATGGCTTTTTTAGCTTGTTGAATCGCTTCTTTCAGTTCATCGGTCAAGGCGTTTTCAGCTTCCGAAATTTCTTTGGCGGAAACACATAAATCGTCCAAAGAAACACCGTCAAATATGGCTGTATAACGTTTTATACCATCATCACCGTTTCTTTTAACATCATCAAAAATAGAAGTGACCGTATTTTCAACAGCTTCAATGGTTTGTGTCGGCCTTTTCAACATGGTTTCCCAATCCTTTTTCGGCGGATTTATTATTTTTTTCATCGTTTTTAAAATTGTATAATCGTTTGATTTTAAACCTTTAACTAAAATTAGATAACCATTTTCTCAATAGGAACCACCAACAAACCTTCTGCACCCAACAATTTCAGTTCATCAATCACTTCCCAAAATCTGTCTTTTTCTATAACCGTGTGAATAGAACTCCAGCCTGCTTCTGCCAAAGGCAAAACGGTCGGACTACGCATTCCCGGCAATATTTTTATGATTTCCGCAATTCTGTCGTTGGGAGCGTTCATTAAAATATAACGCGATTTTCTTGCTTTTAAAACCGATTGAATCCTGAATTGAAGTTTGTCCAGCACCAACTGGCTTTCCGAAGAAATACTTGGCGATACCGCCAACACCGCTTCGCTGTGTAACATCACTTCAACTTCCTTTAAATTATTTTTAAACAAGGTGCTTCCGCTAGAAACAATATCGCAAATGGCATCTGCCAAACCAATGCTTGGCGCAATTTCAACAGAGCCACTAATAATATGAATATCAGGTGTTAAATTAAATTTATTAAAGTATTGCTTTACCGTATTCGGATAAGAAGTGGCGATGCGCATACCATCCAAATCGTTGATATTTTTGTAATTTACACTTTTAGGAACCGCCAATGAAACACGGCATTTTGAAAATCCGAGCTTTTCAACAACGGTAATTCCATTTCCTTTTTCAATCAACACATTGTCGCCAATAATCGCGATATCAACCACACCATCTTTTAAATATTGCGGAATATCACCATTTCTCAAATACAACACTTCCAAAGGAAAATTACTTGCTGATGCTTTTAGTTGGTCTTTTCCGTTATCTATGGAAATGCCACAATCTTTTAGAAGTTGAAGCGAATCTTCGTTTAACCTTCCTGCTTTCTGAACTGCGATTTTTAATTTACTCATGTTAATTTTTAGTGTTAGGTTCGAGTAAATCAATGGGTTCTAAAGAAAAAACCCGCTTGATGAACTCAAACGGGTTTTAAATATATGTTTAATTTTTACACATTACATTTTCAACTCACCTGAGTGCGATTATGAAAATGATGATGATGGTTTTGTGTAAAATTCATTGTTCTTTTTGTTATTCTTTGGCAAATATAGAAAAATGTTTCATACTCAAACCCATATTTGCAAAAATATTTACAAACTTCAACGTTTTGTTAAATAATTAACAGTTGTTATTTAGTTGTTTTGGGCGTTCCCTTGCAGGTCGCGCTTTACGTTCCAATCTTTTTGGCGATAAAAAACCGCCAAAAAGGATTTCCACTTCAACCACTAACGCGAAATATAATTACGATTTGTGATTTCCGATTTACGTCCCGATAGCTATCGGTATTAAAATTTTGATTTAGAATAATGGGACCGATTGCATTTTAATTTTAACTTTCAGTGAATAATTCCCCCTTCGGGGGTTAGGGGGCTTAATTATTTTAATTAAATTTGCACATCCTAACATACAAAAAAATCAATTTATGATTCAATTCTTTGGAAACAAAAACAGTAAAATATACGCTGTACAAACGTCAAAAGAACTTATCCAAACCAACATTCAAAAATTAAACTGGCTTTTTGGCAACCAGGAAAAATTAGCTGAGGCATCAATCGATGCTTTTTTTATTGGTCCGCGTGCCGCTATGGTAACGCCCTGGAGCACAAATGCGGTTGAAATTACCCAAAATATGGGGATTGAAGGCATCATCAGAATTGAAGAATTTAACGCTACGTTAGAAGATGCGCCCTTTGACCCAATGATTTTCCAAAAATATGCTTCTTTAAATCAGGAAATTTTCACCATTCACATTGAGCCAGCCTCAATTTTGGAGATTGGAGATATTGCAGCTTATAACCGACAAGAAGGTTTGTCGTTGAACGATGAAGAAATTGATTATTTAAATGAAATGAGCCAGCGAATCGGAAGAAAATTAACCGATTCTGAGGTATTCGGATTTTCACAGGTGAATTCTGAACATTGCCGACATAAAATCTTCAACGGAACGTTTATCATCGACGGCGAAGAAATGCCTTCATCGCTCTTCAAACTCATCAGAAAAACTTCAGAAACACATCCTAACGGCATTGTTTCCGCCTATAAAGACAATGTGGCTTTTGTGGAAGGTCCGGTTGTGGA
>JAWOHJ010000224.1:0-3530 GCA_046485225.1 Lutibacter sp.
GCATCACCGTTAAAAGTATGGTGGGCGCCATATTGATGACCCATTTCGTGCGCCACATAATCTATGTCGTAAGCATCGCCAATTGGACTTGGAGAGCCTGTAATTCCTCTCGCTTTTTGATTCTGGTTACAAGGCGAATTTAGCGATGCCAATCCACCGCCTCCAGTACTAAAAGTGTGTCCAATATCATAATTAGCCGATCCAATGATGGTATTAATGGTGGTCTGGCTTTCGTCAATTAACTTAGTGGCATCATTATTTGTGAAATTATCGGTAGCCGCATCCAAAAAAATAATACTTGTATTATTTGCCACAAGTATCATCGTTAGCGCAACATCTCTTTCAAAAAGTCCGTTCACCCTTGTCATAGTGACCGCAATGGCGGATAAAACTGCTGCTTTTTTTTCAGCTTCTGAGGCTGAAGGACTAATATTTTGCCTGTTTAAATGAAATTGTGAATATTCGCCGGTTGTGGCAACGGCCAGCCTAAAAGTTCGCAATTTTCCGTCGCCTGCATTTTCAGCTTTTGCCGCTGTGGTTGGTGCGCTTGATTTTTGTGACGTGTTTACTTCATCAAATTTACATTCAAAGGGCTCAATGGAAGGTAAATTTTTGCTAGAATAAACGATATATGAATCGCTGTTTTCAGCATAAGGGTCAATGTAAACGCTTCCTTCGGCATTTCCCAAAACCATTGCATGCAAACCCAATGGCGTTACACTGAATCTTATTGTGGAACCCGGATTGTCAATTCCTTTACCAACATATGACCTGATATTTGGAAATTGTTTTTGAAGGTTTTCATCCAAAATGGAGGCTTCAAAAACTTGGTAATTTTCTAATATTCCTTTTTCATTTGGAAAACTTAAAACAGTGCTCGATTTATCCAAATTCTCTTTTCGCTTTGGCGCCTTGCTCAACTTGCTTTTGAGTATGTTAACGTTTAATTGATACGTTTCAAATTTATTCGGTATGGATTTTCTGGCTAATTTTTTAGTTGTGCTTTTTTCTAAACCGGTGCTTTTAGTCCATAATTCATCGGAATTTTGTGCTGAAACAGCAAAAAAGATAAGACACAAAGAAAGTGTTAAAAGAAACTGTTTTTTATAATGTTGTTTCATCTGGAGTTATAATTTTTAAAAGACCGTCTGTAATTTAAAACATCATCAGTAATCTCTAGATTGTTCATTTATGCTCACTTCATAAACTATTTTGATAATGCCGGATGCCTAATTCACAAATATATAGTGATAATTTGTTTTGCACAATTATAATACCAAATTAATTACGCATAGCAATCCCATTTTAATTAATTAAAGTATTTTTGTAATCCATAAGTAATCAAACCTGTTTTCAATTTTGAAAATTTATTCCAATTTAGCCGACTATACCTCAAAAAATAAAACTTTTGTGACCATTGGCACTTTTGACGGCGTACATATTGGACATCAAAAAGTGTTGTTGAATCTCATCAATAGTGCAAAAGAAAACAATGCATCTTCAGTTTTATTGACTTTTTTTCCCCATCCCAGAATGGTTTTGCAGAAAAATGCCGACATTAAATTGATTAATACCATTGGGGAACGCATTGAATTGTTGAAAAATACAGGGTTGGAGGTCTTGGTGATACACGAATTCACAAAAGATTTTGCTGAAGAAACAGCAATGGATTTTGTAAAAAATGTGCTGGTTGACCACCTTAAAATTTCCAATTTAATCATTGGTTACGACCATCGTTTCGGCAAAAACAGGGAAGGTAATTTTGAGCAATTATCTGAATACGGAAAGATTTTTGGTTTTGAAGTAAACAAAATTTCCCAACAAGAAATTGACCATATCACCATCAGTTCAACAAAAATCAGAAAAGCCATTGAACTTGGCAATATTGAAGAAGCGAACCGCTATTTGGGCTATCATTTTATGCTGACGGGAGAAATTGTAAAAGGGAAAAATCTTGGTGAAAAAATCGGATTTCCAACCGCAAATTTATTTATTGAAGAAACTTATAAATTATTGCCAAAAACCGGCTCTTACATAGTAAAGTCTGAACTGGAAAATGAAACCGTTTACGGTATGATGAATATCGGCTACAACCCAACGGTAAAAGGAAAAACCCAAACCATCGAAATTCATTTTTTTAACTTCAACAAAGATTTATACGGCAAAAAAATACAAATTGATGTGTTGAAATTTTTACGGGAGGAACAAAAATTTGACTCTGTTGATGACCTAAAAAATCAGTTGGAGAAAGACAAGAAGAAATCATTGGAAATTATAAACGGCACGCTGTTTGAACTTTAAAAACCTTAAATTACACAAATGAAAAATCTCTTGCCATTGCTATTTTTAATTATTGTGTCTTGTAAATCTACTTTTGCGGTAAATGAAGCCATTTTGGTAAATACGCTAAATTGTCCCGAAAATGGAGATTGCACCATTGAATTGCTGCCAAACAAATCATTGGAGTTTAAAAAAGACGAATTCGGAAGTTTATACCCTGTAATTTCTGAAGGAAATAAAACGATTTTTAAATATATCTACACCAGAAAACCCATTCCAAATACCCAAGACGGCAATTATACGGAAATTGTTTTTGCCGAATTGGATTCCGTAATTTCCCCAAAAAAATTCAGCAGTGAAACCCTAAAAGATGCGAAATTGCACTTTGGCCGTTTGTGCTATTGCAAAGGCGAAACAGGCTATTATCCCATCAAAAAAGGGGAATTTAAAATCTCAAAATCCACTAAAAATTCCTTCAAAATAGACTTCAATTTCAAGATTGATGAAGTACCGCAAATCATTTCAGTCATAGAAGAAACTGTTTCTTTAAAAACAGATGAAAGTAATTAACATCCTTTAATTGCAATTTGTTAAATTTGCCTTTTAATTAAAGGATAAAACCCATGTTACAAGTAGCGTTTATTAGAGAAAACAGGGAAACTGTTTTAAAAGGTCTGGCAAAAAGAAATTTCAAAAATGCTGATGAAATGGTAGATAAAACCATTTTGGCTGATGAAGAAAGAAGGGCTATTCAAACAGAGCTGGACGCTATTTTAGCCGAATCCAATAAACTTTCCAAAGATATTGGCGATTTATTTAAATCGGGCGAAACGCAAAAAGCCGCTATTTTAAAACAGAAAACCATTCAGTTAAAAGATAAATCGAAAGAATTAACCGAAAATCTTCAGCAAAAAGCAACCGAGTTACAGGAATTATTATACTTAATTCCAAATATCCCTAATGAAATTGTGCCTGAAGGAACTTGCGCAGAAGACAACCTGAACGTTTTTCAGGAAGGCGAAATTCCGAAATTGCACGAAGGTGCTATGCCACATTGGGAATTGGCAAAAAAATACGACATTATCGATTTTGAATTGGGTAATAAAATTGCCGGTGCCGGTTTTCCCGTTTACAAAGGAAAAGGCGCAAAATTGCAACGCGCATTGATCAACTATTTTTTGGATAAAAATACCGCTGCCGGTTACGACGAAGTTCAGGTGCCGCATTTGGTGAATGAAGCATCGGGATTT
>JAWOHJ010000119.1:0-2771 GCA_046485225.1 Lutibacter sp.
AGGTGCGTCTGCGTTGTATTTCTTCTAAAAAAGTCATCACTAAAATTTTGAGGTGCAAATATATGGCTAATTACACGATTTGCCAATTAGAATTTACAGGTAAGAAAGGCCTTGATTTTGGGCAGTTTAAAATAGCAGTCCTGCAATAAAAATATTATGTTGGGCGTTCCCCGCCAGCTGGGGGGTCGGGCTTTCCGCTGCAAGTCCTCGCCACGCACAAAAGTGCGGCTGTGGGCTTTCCGCTTCATTCCCTAACGCGTGTGGATTTACGTCCCGATAGCTATCGGGACGTAAATCCCAAATTTCCCTTACGCCTTTCCGGTTAAAAAATATATGTTTATAATAATTTGGAAGTTGGTTAATTCAAAAATTTATAATGCTCTTAAAGTCCTTCAAAGTAAAAAATAGGTAAGTTTTAGGATAATTTTATTTACCGCCCAAAAATTGTAAATTTGCAATACATTAAATAAAGTATGCAGGAAGAACAAGTCATATTGGTAAACGAGAAAGACGAAAAAATTGGGTTAATGCCAAAAATGGAGGCACATGAAAAAGCCGTGCTCCACAGGGCATTTTCGGTATTTGTATTCAATGATAAAAATGAATTGTTGTTGCAGCAACGTGCTGCCCATAAATACCATTCGCCTTTATTGTGGACAAATACCTGTTGCAGCCACCAGCGCGACGGGGAAGAAAATATAGAAGCCGGAAAACGACGTCTGGAAGAAGAAATGGGATTTGTGTGCGAGTTAAAAGAAGTGACCTGGTTTATATACAAAGCGCCATTCGACAATGGGTTGACGGAGCACGAACTGGACCATATCCTGATAGGCTATTACAACGAGAATCCGATATTGAACAAGGAAGAAGTTGAAAGTTTTAAATGGATGACCATAGAAGAAGTAAAGCATGACATGCAAATACATCCTGAAATTTATACCGAATGGTTTAAAATCATTTTCGACAAATATTACAGTTTTATCAGCCATTAAAAATTTAACAAATGAAAGTTACCGTCAACAGAAAAGCACATTTTAACGCAGCGCACCGATTGTACAATGCGGAATGGACGGATGCACGAAACGCCACGGTGTTCGGCAAATGTGCGAATCCGCATTATCACGGACATAATTATGAGCTCATCGTTGGGGTGAAGGGAGAAATTCACCCGGAAACCGGTTTTGTGATGGATATGAAAATTTTAAAAAATTTGATTGAAACGGAAATCGAAGAACAATTCGACCATAAAAATTTGAATGAAGAAGTCCCTGAATTTAAAACGCTGAATCCAACCGCAGAAAATATTGCCGTGGTTATCTGGAACAAACTGCGCACAAAAATCGACGCAAACCTTGCGCTTTCCATTACACTTTATGAAACACCAAGAAATTTTGTGACGTATTCCGGAGATTAAAAAAAGTTAAAAGTTGAAATCAAAAATTCCCCTCTTGAGAGGGGCAGGGGTGTGTTTTTCGGAAGAACCAATTATTTAAAATAAGAACTTAATATAAAAAAATGTGGCAACCTAACTATTAAAAGCAGATTGCCACAGATTTTTAAAAGCATCTTTACAACGCTTAATTTTTTATTTACCCCCTTTTTTACAGGTATTCATTCCAAAAATAGTGTAAAGCGGACAGAAACTTACCAAACTCGTCAGTAAGAAAATGAATGCGAAAGCCAAAAGCACCAAGGCAAGCGTGCCTTCTATTTTATCCAAATAATACAAAACGGCAATCGCAACAGCGATTAAAACGCGAATCAATTTATCTGCAGAACCCATGTTTTTTTTCATCACTTTAATTTTTTAGATTAATTAAGAAATAAAGATAGCAAAAATTACGAATCTTTTTTATTTTTATTCAATTCATCCTGCAGCCTTCTCATCGCTTTTTGTTCTCTTTCCAGGGCTTTTTCCTTGTAAACGGCAAATTCTTCTTCATTTTGTGTCAATGCCAGTTTGCATTGCGTGGTGATGCTGTTGCTTTGTTTAAATTTGGTGATAAAAAACAGCAACGCGCCCAATAAGCCTATCACGATTAAAAACACCAATGTTTTAAAAGCGGATTTTCCAAATTGAATGCCAAAGATGGAAATGCTGTCTTTTTCAGCGATTAAGGTTGAAATAACCGCTTCTGATTCTCCCAGGCGGGTATTTAAACTGTCGATCAATTTTTTTTGGGAATTCAGCATGTCTGAATTCAGTAAAACTTTGTTTTTTGAGACCGAAAGCGAATCCAGAACATTTGATTTTAATTTAAGCAGCCAGGTGCTTCTGACTACTTTATGGTCTTGGATAGTATTTGAATTGTCCATCAAATACTCAAACTGACTTTTTACGGAGACAGTATCAATCAGTTTATTGTTCGATTGGCTAAAAGTGTTTGATGATATAAATAATACGGCCATCACCGCGAATGCTATTTTGCTCATTTGTAAAATTTATTTGATTTCATAACGAAGTAAAAAACTACTTATTGTGATTATAATAGACTTCCAGTTCATTTATAAAGTCTTGTTTTTGATGGGCATCTAACAATGAATATTGAAAAGAATTTTTGGCCAACTGGTAAAGATCGTATTTAGAAAGGTTTAAAGCTTCCTGAATGGCTTCATAATTTTTATTTACCTGTCCGCCAAAATAAGCAGGATCATCAGAATTTACGGTAACCTTCAATCCCAGGTCCATCATTTTTTTCAGGGGATGATTTTTTAAATCATCTACCACCCGAAGCGCAGTATTTGAAAGTGGACAAACCGTTAAGGCAATA
>JAWOHJ010000128.1:0-5236 GCA_046485225.1 Lutibacter sp.
GCATCACATACATAGTGCTGTAAGGACCTCTCGTAAACGGAGGAAATCCTGCCGCAAAATTTAAGTGTTCGGCAACTTTGATGTCTGCTTCTGTAAAATTTTTTTTTACCGGAATGCCTTCAGGAGTATGCCAAATTTCTTGATTCTCTTCAGCAACTGCTTGTTGTTTCACAGCGGTATTTAATGTTAAATCTGAAAAATCTGGTCTCATGCTTCTAAGGATTTTATGGTTTTCTGAATTTTACGCTGAATACTTGAAATGGTGGAAATAATGTCCGATTTTACATGGATGCATCCATCTAAACCGGCTTCGGTCAATTCACCGATTAAGTGTATTGGGTTTCCTGCCAATAAAAGTACTTTGTCTTTATTTATTTTTCTGAATGCTTTTACAAAAGTCAAAGCACCTTCATCATAATCTTGGTCGGAACTGCAAATAACGACCACATTGGATGCTGACTTGGCACTTTTTTTAGCGGCTTTTAAAGCGCTTTCGTAACTTTTTTCCGGCTGAATTTCAAATCCGCTCAATCCTAAAAAATCGTAGGCAAAAGCAGCTCTTGCTTTACGCATGGTTAAATTTCCAAAACTTGAAAGTTCGACAATCGGACGCTTGTAAAAGTTTTTAACAAGTTCTTCCGTTGTTTTTCTTAAGGCTTCAATTTCTAACGACGCTCTTCTTGGTTTCAATAATTTTGGGTTGGGATTCATTTCACCTTCAGAAAGATTTTCTGAAGAGATTTTTTCCATCAAATTTGGATATTTGTTAACGCCAACCATCGACAATCTGCGCTGACTTAATAATTTAATTTTTTCGAAACGGATTTTTGCAATTTGTTGTTGAATAAATCCACTTTCAAAGGACTCATTAAAACCGCCTTTTGCTTCAACTTCTTTGAAAAGTTCCAATGCCTTGTTTGCTATTTTTGCACTTATTTCTTCAATATAATAACAGCCGTCGGCCGGATTGGCAACTTTACCAAAATAAGACTCTTCTTTTAAGATGGTGTAAATATTCCCGGCAATTCTGCTCGAAAAATCTGATCCCGCATTAAATTGGTTGTCGTATGGATCAATCAGAACACCATCAACATTTCCTAAAATAGCCGACATCGTTTCGGTGGTGGCACGTAATAAATTGGTATGCGCATCGGTCACCGATTTGCTCCAGACAGAAGTTTTGCCGGTAAGCGTGTGTGAAAATTCGGCAATGCCGTATTTTTTGGCAATTTCCTGAAGTAAACTGTTGAAAGCTCTGAATTTTCCTATTTCAATAAAATATTCCGACCCAATGGCCAATTGAAAATGAAGGTTGTTGAAAATTGTTTCTAAGGAAATACCACGGTCTGCATATCTTTCCACAAAGCAAACAAGTGAATTCAACGTATAAGCAACCTCTTGAACCTGATTGGCCCCTGAATCTAAATAGGTGGTACCAGAAATGGTTATCGCTTTAAAATTGGGAAATTCTGAAGCCAATTCCGCAATTGCTGCGGCTTTGTTGCACTGACCGGGATTCATTTTTCCTTTGGTGATATAATTGGGAATCAACTCCATATCAAAATATCCCCTAAGGTTTTTGTGATCAATTTTTTGCGCTGTCACAAAATCAAAGAAATCAATGGCAAATGCATTTTCATGTGCTCTTAAAATAAAAGCCACTGCAATTTTATTAAGATTGATGCCGGCAAGCAATCTGGAAACAAGCATACTTTCTTTGATGTCGAAAAGTATGCCGTTGATGCCTTCTTCAATTGCCTTTAACGCCTGTTTGTTTGCGCTTTCTTCCGTTGGGCTGTCCACATATCTATAATTGATTAAAGATTGCGAATTTTCGCCCGTATTCTTTAAATAGTCCTGTTTGTCTTCTGAAGTGTAAAAAGGAGGAATGTCAATGTTGCTTTGGTTTTTCCAAACCAGTTTTTTGTTGAAATCTTCCCCTTTTAAATCAGTTTTCGCCTTTTCTGTCCATTCCTGCTTTGAAACAGGATTGAAATTTGAAAAAAGCGATTTATTTTTATCGTTCATCGTATGTTGTATTAATTGTGATCCGAGCAATTGCCGATTGTTAAAATATTTTAGATAAATCGGCAATCATAAATTAAATGAATGTCACACCAAACTGCTTCCGAATCTTTCAAAAATGGTTTTGTCAAGATCTTCTCTGCAATCGGGATGTGCAATGTCTCTAAGCGCTTGTGAGCGTTGTTTTAAGGTTTTTCCAAAAAGGTTGGCAACACCGTATTCGGTTACCACATATCTTGCATGCGCTCTTGTGGTAACCACACCGGCACCAACTTTTAGCGCCGGAACTATTTTTGAAACCCCTTTTAGCGTTGAGGAGGTAATGGCAATAATCGGTTTTCCTCCTTTGGACAATGCGGCACCACGCATAAAATCCATTTGCCCCCCAACACCGGAGAACATTCTTAATCCGATTGAATCCGCGCAAACTTGTCCGGTAATGTCAATTTCAATGGCCGAGTTAATGGCGGTTACTTTTGGGTTCTGACGAATAATGGCCGTGTCATTTACGTAAGAAATATCCAGCATTTCAATTTCGGGATTGTCATCCATAAAATCATACAAGCGACGTGTTCCCATAGCAAATCCGGATACAATTTTATACGGATTCACTTTCTTTTTTGAACCGTTAATAACACCATTCAACACCAAATCAACAATGCCTTCAGAGAACATTTCCGTATGAATTCCAAGGTTTTTATGATTGTTTAGATAGGTAAGCACTGCATTTGGAATACCGCCAATACCCATTTGCAGGGTTGCGCCGTCTTCAATAATACCGGCAATGTTTTTGCCAATTTGCGCTTCGGCCATAGAAGGAGCGGCCATATGCATTTCGTGAATTTCTTCAACGACTTCTACACAGGCAGCAAAATTTCTTAAATGCACCAGGGCATCACCAAAAGTACGTGGCATTCGGGGATTTATTTGTGCGATGACTTTTTTACCCATTTCAATGGCGGCAATCACAATATCTACCGAAACGCCCAGTGAACAAAACCCATGCTTGTCGGGCGGTGTCACATTCACCAAAACAATATCCAGTTCCATATAGCCCAAACGGAATAAACTTGGAATGTCACTTAAAAAAATAGGAATATAATCAACAGTAAGTCCAACCATATTCCGAATATTTCCGCCAATAAAAAATGCGTGGGTGTGGAAACTTTTGCTTAATTCAGGAGCGGTATAACCGCATTCTCCTTCGGTATGCAGGTGCACAACTTCAACGCCTCTTAATTCTGGCGCTCTTGCAACCATAGCTTTTATTAATGCTTGCGGGGTTGCTGAACCGCCTTGAATTAATACACGATCACCAGATTTGATGAGTTTTACGGCTTCTTCAGCCGACATTTTGTTTGGTATGTTCATTTTATTAAATTTTAAATTTAACCTAATTTTTAAACACTTATTTATAATTTATGTACTTCTTGGTTATTTTTCACTTAATGGCTAACCTGTTATCCCAAAAAACTTAATATAATACCTGCGGCAATGGCTGAACCAATGACACCTGAAACGTTAGGGGCCATCGCATGCATTAACAGATAATTATGAGGATCTGATTTTAAGGCTTCGGCGTGTACAACCCTTGCGCTGTCAGGAACTGCTGATACGCCTGCGGCTCCAATCAGCGGGTTTATTCTGTCCTCTCCTTTCAGAAACAGGTTCATAAATTTAGCAAAAAGCAAACCACCCATGGTAGCAATCACAAAAGAGATGGCACCAAGTCCGAATATAAGCATGGAATCTTTGGTGATAAAAATATCTGCCTGTGTTGAAGCACCCACAGTTACACCCAAAAGAATGGTAACGATGTCTATTAATTTGGTACGAGCGGTATCTGCAAGTCTTTCTGTTCTTCCCGATTCTTTTAATAAATTTCCGAAGAAAAGCATTCCCAATAAAGGCAAAGCACTTGGAGATATAAAGGTGGTTAAAATCAACGCAATAATTGGGAAAAGCATTTTTTCTTTTTGGGAAACTGCTCTTGGTGCTTTCATTCTGATTTTTCGGTCTTCTTTGGAAATAAGCAATCTCATTAAAGGCGGCTGAATAACAGGAACCAATGCCATGTAAGAATAGGCTGCAATGGCGATTGGGCCAATCAGGTTTTTAACCACGGTACCGTCGGCCATAATGTTAACGCCATTTGCCAATTTTGAGGAAAGGAAAATAGCGGTTGGACCATCTGCACCTCCAATAATTCCTATCGCTCCAGCCTCAGGAAGGGCGAAACCAAGGTAAAGCGCGCCTAAAAATGTAGCGAAAACACCAATTTGTGCGGCAGCGCCCAAAAGCATTAATTTCGGATTGGCAATGAGCGACGAAAAATCGGTCATGGCGCCAATTCCTAAAAAGATCAATGGTGGATAAATACCTTTTACCACGCCAAAATACAGGTAATTCAATACCGATCCGGTTTCATAAATACCTGTTTGGTTTCCGGCAACAAATGGAATATTTCCAATAATAACCCCTGCGCCAATAGGAATTAAAAGCAGCGGTTCATAATCAAATTTAATGCCCAGGTATATAAACACGATTCCAATGACAATCATTAATAAATGTCCGGATGTTGCATTCGCAAAACCGGTGTAATTGTAAAATTGTTTAATGCCGCCTAATGCTTCATCAATAAAACGTGCGCTGGTTTCTTCATCGGTTTGTACAATTGTTGTTGACTCAGTATTTGTTTGGACAGAATTTAATCCTAATGCCGGTCTGATGAAAATCAAAAGTGACAGCACGCCAAATATTATTAATATTTTCTTCATTTTTTTGTTTTTTACGAGTGTTGGCTCTTTTAATTTAAGAACCAATAACTTTTAAATTTCTAGGTCAACTCTATCATTAATTCACTTTGCAAAACTTGTTGTCCGGCATTTACGTGAACAGCACTTACTACACCCGATTGTTCAGAAGTGATGTTGTTTTCCATTTTCATGGCTTCAAGAACCAACAATCTATCGCCCACTTTAATGGTATCTCCAACTTTTACGTCGATGGACAAAATAACACCTGGAATGGGTGCTAAAATTTTAGTTTTTCCCGAACCTGGATTCACCTTAAATGGTTCTATTGGTTTTCTTGACTTCGTGCAATGGGGCGCATATTTCCGCATTGCGCTGGCGGGCAGCGAGAACCCGCGCTACAGCAACAACCCGGACACGATCGACACGTTCCCGACGTCGCTGGGCTTCATCATCCA
>JAWOHJ010000151.1:0-3600 GCA_046485225.1 Lutibacter sp.
TTTTTATTTGTATGATGCCAAAGGAACTTTAAAACAGCAGGTGACCAAAGGTTCTTTTCACGTTGATGATTTTGAAAATATTAATGAAAAAGAACGCGTAATTTATTTTACGGCAAATGGCGTTGACACCAATCAAGATCCTTATTTTTCAAATTTGTACCGTATTAATTTGAATGGTTCGGGTTTAAAAAGCATCAACCCGGGCGATTTCAATACAGAGGTGAGTATGGGCGATTCCAATGCGTATTTTGTGAGCAATTATTCCAGAGTGAACACAGTTCCAAAATCGGAACTAAGAACAAATACAGGAAGCGTAGTTATGACTTTGGAAGAAGCTGATTTGTCGCAATTGTTTACAACAGGTTATAAATTTCCTGAACCTTTTAAAATGAAGGCTAATGACGGAATTACAGATCTTTACGGCGTAATGTACAAACCTTACGATTTTGATTCCACAAAAGTGTATCCGTTGGTAGAATATGTGTATCCGGGCCCGCAAACTGAAGCAGTGGACAAATCTTTTTCCATCAGAATGAACAGAACTGATCGTATTGCACAGGTTGGATTTATTGTGATTACCTTAGGAAACCGTGGCGGACATCCAGATCGTTCTAAATGGTATCATAATTATGGTTATGGAAACCTGAGAGACTACGGTTTGGCCGATAAAAAATACGTTGCTGAGCAAATGGCCGATAAATATGATTTTATCGACATTGAAAAAGTGGGAATATTCGGACATTCGGGCGGCGGATTTATGTCAACCGCAGCGATGTTGGTGTATCCGGATTTCTTTAAGGCCGCAGTTTCTTCCGCAGGAAATCACGACAATTCCATGTACAACAGCTGGTGGAGCGAAACGCATCACGGCGTAAAAGAAGAATCGGATGCCGACGGAAAAATTTCTTATAAATATGACATCGATAAAAATCAATCTTTGGCAGCAAATTTAAAAGGAAAATTAATGCTGGTAACCGGCGATGTTGACAATAACGTGCATCCCGGCGCTACCATCAGAATGGCAGATGCCTTAATAAAAGCAAACAAGCGATTTGATTATATGGTAATGCCCGGCCAACGCCACGGATTTGGTGATATGACAGAATATTTCTTTTGGTTGACTGCCGACCACTTTAGTAAACATTTATTGGGAGTGGAAGCAACCAATGTTGATATGCTTGAGATGAACAGGGACAAGCCAAAAGGCGAACCAAAAAAAGCTTTGTAAGCATTTAGGATCTAAAAAAAGCGCCATTCAATAATTTTGAATGGCGCTTTTTTGCTTTTAGGAAAATAGTTTTACGAGAACAGTTTCACTACGTCATTTCCGTTTGCCAGAAGAAGAAGCGCTATTAACAATAGAAATCCGGTGATTTGGGCATATTCTAAAAATTTGTCGCTTGGTTTTCTGCCGGTAATCATTTCATATAACGTAAACATCACGTGGCCACCGTCCAATGCCGGGATTGGCAATAAATTCATAAAGGCCAGCATAATAGATAAGAATGCCGTAATGCTCCAGAAAGCTTGCCAGCTCCAAGTGGCTGGGAAAATATTGCCAATGGCAATAAAACCGCCAATGCTTGTTGCGCCTTTTTTAGTGAAAACATATTTAAATTGTGTGATGTAATCTTTTAAGGTCCAGATGGCCAAAGAGTTTCCTTTAGGAATACTTTCTAAGAACGAATAATTTTTATGCTGAAAGTTAACGGCATTTAATTGATTTGGCGCAACACCAATTTTCTTGTCTTCTCCAGGTTGAATGCGGATATTTTGAGGTTCACCATTTCTATCAACTTTGATGTTGATTTCATCTGTTGAATTCACAACCAATTTCGTAAATTCATGCCAATAGGCAATAGGCGTATTATTAACACCCACAATTTTGTCATTTTTCAATAATCCTGCTTTTTCAGCAATTGAGCCGGCAATTACAGTATCAATTACTGGTGGAATTCGCACGGCAAAAGGCTCCATAATCCCTTTTTCCCACATAACTTCTCCAATATTTTCAGGAATTGTCAATGTTTCAATAGTGCCGTCTTCATGCAATACCTCAAGTGAAGTAAGACCTCTTAAAAATAAATGTTTGTTAACGTCGGTTACATCCAACGGTTCAACACCATCAAATTTCAGAATTTTATCTCCATCCTTAAAACCATATTCTTTAAAAACCTCGTTAACTGCAAAGCCTTCTTTTACGTCGGTTGGTTTTATATAATCAACACCCCAAACAAAAACAATCATGATGTAAATTAAAATACCCAAAATAAAATTTACTGTAACGCCGCCCAGCATGATAATTAAGCGTTGCCAGGCCGGTTTCGATCTAAATTCCCATGGTTGCGCAGGCTGTTTCATTTGTTCGGTATCCATGCTTTCGTCAATCATACCTGATATTTTCACATAACCGCCCAATGGAATCCAGCCAATACCGTAAACCGTTTCCCCAATTTTTGTTTTAAACAATGAAAATTTATAATCAAAAAATAAGTAGAATTTTTCAACGCGGGTTTTAAATATTTTTGCGGGAATATAGTGTCCCAACTCATGCAGTACAATTAAAAATGATAAACTTAAAATAAACTGTAAAGCCTTAATCAATATGTCCATATATATTTCTTCAAATTACTAAAATCGCACAAATGTACGTTTTTAAATACAGTTGTAAAAATTGAAAAATAATGTTATTGGAGGTTTTAACAAAGTTTTAAAAGAGTCTGCCCTTATTGATGGCAATTGTATTAAATTTGTGTTTTAATTTTTAAAATATGAATCTAAAATTCTTCAAAAAATCTGTTCCAACTTTATTGATTATGGCTGTTTTTTCAGTAGGAATGATTTATGCCATCTATACGCTTTTAACACCCGATAAAAAATTACCGGTTTTTAATCCGGCCGACGTTAACCCAAAATTGGTTGATGAAAGCGTTGTTCATATAAGAAGAAATCATAAAGTGGCCGATTTTAACTTGATCAACCAAAATGGCGAAACAGTGACGCATGATGATTATAAAGATAAAATATATGTGGCCGATTTCTTTTTCACGCGTTGTATGACCATATGCCCGGTGATGACAAATAATATGGGAAAATTGCAGGAAGTTTTTAAAAATGATGATGACATTAAATTTTTGTCGCTTTCAGTAACTCCGGAAATGGACAGCATTCCAATTTTAAAAGAATATGCTATAAATAAAGGCGTAATTGATGCCAAATGGAACATCACCACCGGCGATAAAAAACATATATATGAGTTGGCGCGTAAAAGCTATTTTGCTGTTTTGGATGAAGGCGATGGCGGATTGCAGGATTTTATCCATACCGAAAATTTTATATTGGTCGATAAAAAACGCCAGATACGAGGTTTCTATGACGGTACAGACAGTGAAGATATTGAACGATTGGTTTTGGATATAAAAATATTACAGAATGAATCTAAATAAGTGATAATTATCATTGTTTAGAATCATTCTAATTTAGTATATTTGCCTATTATTTATAACTATTCTTAATAATGGGAGATACTATAGCAAGTTTACTGATTGGTGAAATAGGAATTATTCAAGATTTTTGCCTAGATGCTATTCCATTAAATCT
>JAWOHJ010000318.1:0-3145 GCA_046485225.1 Lutibacter sp.
GCCCGTAAAATGGTGAAAAACACAAATTCAGATACTTTAATAGGAACTGTAATCGGATTTCACGAAGGCACTTATGAAACTTCTAAAAAATTAGCCGAAGCCCAAAAAGCAGTAGATGATGGCGCAGACGAATTGGATTATGTAGTAAATTATCAGGCTTTTAAAGAAGGGAAAATCAATCTGGTGAAATCAGAAGTTTTTAAAGGAACAAAATTGGGCTTGGACCATGATAAAGTGGTGAAATGGATCATAGAAATTGCCGCACTTACCAATGATGAAATTGTAGGGTTATCACAATTGATTCGTGATGTGGTACTTGATAATTTTGGAGAAGAAAATGCACAAAATGTTTTTGTGAAATCATCAACAGGATTTTTTAAAACAGAAGAAGGCAAACCAAACGGTGCCACTTTTGAAGCGATGGAATTGATTGTTGAAAATTCAAAACCATTGCAGGCAAAAGCCGCCGGAGGCGTAAGAAATTATGACGATGCCGTTAAAATGGTAAAAATGGGCGTTACAAGAATAGGAACATCCGCAGCAAAAGTTATTGCTGATGGCGGAAAAACCAATGAAGGATATTAATATGGCAGATTATTTTGCACATGAAACCGCCGTTATAGATGAAGGCTGTGATATAGGAAAAGGCACTAAAATATGGCATTTCAGCCATATTATGCCCAATTCAAAAATTGGCGAAAACTGTAATATTGGCCAGAATGTGGTGGTTTCCCCACGCGTGGTTTTAGGCAAAAATGTAAAAGTCCAGAACAATGTTTCCATTTATTCGGGCGTTATTTGTGAAGATGATGTTTTTTTAGGTCCGAGTATGGTATTTACCAATGTGATAAATCCCAGAAGCGCCATCATTCGCAAGGATGAATATCAGGAAACTTTGGTTAAAAAAGGCGCAAGTATTGGCGCAAATGCCACCATCATTTGTGGTAATGAAATAGGTGAATATGCTTTAATAGGTGCCGGTGCGGTTGTAACCAAACCTGTTTTGCCTTACGCTTTGGTTGTTGGAAATCCATCAAAACAAATTGGCTGGATCAGCGAATACGGCCATCGTTTAAATTTTGATGAAAAAGGATTTGCAACTTGTGAGGAAAGCGGCGAGAAATACCAATTATTCAACAATAAAGTTCAAAAAATCTCGAAATAATTTATAATGAACAAGCTATTTTTAAGTTTTCTGCTTTTGCTGACGTCCATTTCAGTGTTTTCTCAAATGGAAAAATATCCGGTTTTTAAAAATTGTGATTCCACTGTTATTTCTGAATTGGAGTTCTGCTTCAGAAATGAAGTTAAAAAAGCGGTGATAACTGAATTCAAGATTCCCGAAAACTTAAAAAAAGACGATTATAAAGCAACTACCAATATTGTATTTTTAGTGGACGCATCTGGTAATTTTAAAGTCATTTATGTAAATTCTCCTTACAAAGAATTAAAGGCCGAAATTGAGCGCGTTTTTGCAACGCTGCCAACAATTACGCCTGCAAAATATAACAACCACGCGATTGAAATGCAGTTTGTGTTTCCTTTAAAAATCCCTTTGGAAGACAATGCGGAAGAGGTGATTGTCCAGAAAGAAGTTGAGAAAGAAGTGCTTCCGAAAAAACAGGAAGAATTAGCGTTAACACAACCTAAAACCACTTTATTTCCTGAACACAAAAGTGAGTTACACATTCCTTTCACGCACGCAACTTACAATGCTTATGATGCGTATTTAAACAATGCTGGAAATTCACACACTGCGGTAAAACCTTATTTGTACAATGAAGTGCGAGAATATGTGGATTTAGATGCGCTGAAAAACAAATTAATAACCCCAAAATCGACCTGGTTTGGACGAAAATTATTCAATGAACATATGGCCTATGTTCAGGGAAAAGATTTTTGGTTTACCATCAACCCAATGGTCGATTTGCAATTGGGAAAAGACAGCGATGGGCTAAAAACGTACAACAATACACGCGCTATTCAAGTAAATGGAGGTATTGGTAAAAACTTGAACTTTTCGACCAGTTTTTATGAAAGTCAGGGCCGATTTGCCAATTATTTTAATGAATTTGCTGAATTCATAAAACCTTCTGGCGGAAATCCGGCCATCATTCCCGGACGCGGCATTGCAAAACCATTTCAGGAAGATGCTTATGATTATCCCGTGGCTGAAGCTTATATTTCCTATACGCCAAGCAGTCATTTTAACTTTCAGTTTGGCCGTGGAAAAAACTTTATTGGTGATGGTTACCGCTCTTTATTTTTGTCGGATGTGGCTTCTCCTTATCCGTATTTTAAAATTTCCACCAATTTTTGGAAGATAAAATACACCAATTTTTTTATGTGGATGCAAGATGTTAGACCAGAATTGACGGTTGATGGTGCTTACAAGCAAAAATATATGGCGATGCATTATTTGGACTGGAACGTTACAAAAAAATTCAATATAGGATTGTTTGAAGCCGTTATTTGGGACGATGCAAACAGCAGGGGTTTTGACGTTAATTATCTAAATCCGCTTATTTTTTATACCGCGGTAGAGTTTGCAACAGGTTCAAGAGCCGGAAATACGACGCTTGGACTTAGTTTAAAATATAAATTGAAAGCGATTACGCTTTATTCCCAATTGCTGTTAGACGATTTTCGAGTGGGTGAAATGACAAGCAGCAACGGTTGGTGGGCCAATAAATTTGGAGTGCAGTTTGGTGCAAAATATTACAACGCTTTTAATGTGGAAAATTTATTTTTACAGGCCGAATTTAACGCCGTGCGCCCATACACGTATTCTCACGATGAGTTAAACCTTAATTTTGGACATAACAACCAACCGCTGGCGCATTTATGGGGCGCTAATTTTAGAGAAGCCGTTGGGATTTTGAATTACACTAAAAACCGTTGGTTTGCTAACACAAAAGTTGTTATTGGAAAAAAAGGGTTTGATTTTGCTGACGGACCAGATACTAAAAGTTACGGAGGTGATGTTTATGCCGACAATGATGACCGAAGCGCCGGCCGAGCAGGGCGGCGGCGGCGATCGGCACCGCCCGGAACAGGCATTCCTCCCAGAAGCCGGCCTGCAGCGAAACCGCGATCGAGGTCAGCCACGGGAGGTAATTGGCGAGGACGTCGGGGTCGGTGAGGG
>JAWOHJ010000180.1:0-4591 GCA_046485225.1 Lutibacter sp.
CAATGCAACTCTCGATCAAATTATGCCTTATAAGGTGACACACAGTTGATCAACAAATGAGAACAAGGGACATTGTTGCTGGTTTGTGATAAGTGTTGTAGGGGGAGTGTCCGTGACCTCCCCTGTGTTGGGGTTAAGGAAGGATTATGGTTGAATTGAATCTTGTACCCTTAACCTTCGGGGGCACTGCGAAAGATCGACCAAGTCTATTCGTTTCTTGGAAACGAATAGAAACGATTCATTTTTTCCAGGGACTTTGATGAACTGTTGTTAATTTGTTAATAGGTAACAACAGATCATTTGGATTTGCCAATGGCGGGATTGTTTAGCATATTCGGTTGTTAAGGTTCAAGTTATTCCATAGATATTATAGAATAATTGTTCTAATATGTCAATATCGGGGAGGAATGGTAGAGGTTGCTGAGGCTCAAGCACTTCGGTTTTGTCGGATGCGACGGGGACGAGGTCATCGATCTTTCGAAGCCCTCGCCCTTCCACCCCCTTCGAAAGGGGCGTATCGATGTGGAGCTCCGCCATGGATATCGCCATTTCACCGGGTACAGAGGTTACTGGGGCGCCTTTGTGGAACCCATCGTTGAATATGATGACAAGCTGATTCGGGGCTGGTTCACGGGAATGAAGCTTGTCGTGGACGCGGATTTTATTGAGAACCTCCGCGGTCCGGCGGTGGCGCCCGATATCATCGGCCACGAATTGACCGAAGCGTTTATCATGACCAATCTGAATTTCGCGTCCCATGGAGACGGGGCCGATTTCTCGTCCATCAAAATAACCGGACGGTTCAATGCGGTAAACGGACTGTATAATTTTTCTAAAATGTCGATGGCTTTTTCGCTTTTCGACCCGATAACAATACGCTCCGGATTCATAAAATCCTGTACGGCAAAACCTTCACGCAAAAATTCAGGATTCGAAACAACATCAAAAGGAACTTTGGTATGCTGGGAAATAATGTCCTTCACAATTTTTGAAGTGCCCACAGGAACCGTGCTTTTGTTGATGATAATTTTATAATCGGTAATCAGTTCTCCCAATTGATGCGCCACAGATTCCACATACTTTAAATCGGCCGATCCATCCTCATCCTGTGGCGTTGGCAAAGCCAGAAACACAATTTGGGAAATATCAAGCGCACTTTTTAAATCGGTGGTGAAATGCAGGCGGTCTGCATTGATGTTTTTAAGAAAAAGCTCTTCCAGGTTTGGCTCATAAATGGGCACAATCCCTTTTTTAAGCTGGGCGACTTTTTCTTTGTCGATGTCAACGCAAATTACGTTATTGCCGACTTCTGCCAGACATGTTCCTGAAACGAGGCCCACATAACCGGTGCCAATGACTGCGATATTCATTACTTATTGATGAATTTTATAATTGTTGTAGTGATGAATTCAATTTGGTCATCATCCAGTTCGGTATGCATCGGCAATGAAATCACTTCTTTCACCAACTGATTGGTAATCGGGAAATCAGCTTCATCATATCTTGTATCGGCATAGGCTTTTTGTGAGTGAAGCGGAATCGGATAATAAACGCCGCAAGGAATACCGTTTTCATTTAAATGATTTACCAAAGCGTCTCTGTCAGTATGCAACACCCTTAAGGTATATTGATGAAATACGTGGCAATCACAATTTTCGCAAATTACCGGCGTGATGATGTTTTTCTCAGTGGCAAAAGCCAGGTTGTATTTTCTGGCGGCGGCTTGTCGTGCTTTGTTGTAAGCATCCAAATGCGGAAGTTTCACATTTAAAACGGCTGCCTGAATGCTGTCTAAACGAGAATTTACGCCAACCACATCATGGTGGTAACGCACATACATCCCGTGATTTACAATACCCCTTATTTTATGGGCCAAGTCATCATCATTGGTGAAAATTGCCCCGCCGTCTCCGTAACAGCCTAAGTTTTTTGAAGGGAAAAATGAAGTTGAAGCCGCATGGCCTATGGTTCCCGCTTTCTTTTTGCTGCCGTCTTTAAAGGTATAAGTCGCACCGATTGCCTGGGCATTGTCTTCGATCACAAACAAATTGTGTTCTTTGGCAATTTCCATAATGGCTTCCATATTGGCCACTTTTCCAAACAAATGGACAGGTACAATGGCTTTTGTTTTTGGCGTGATTGCTTTTTTGATGGCTTCAATAGAAATGTTGAAATCCACCACATCCACATCAACCAAAACCGGCGTTAATTGCAACAAGGCAATTACTTCCACAGTGGCGGCAAAGGTGAAGTCGGCGGTAATCACCTCATCACCGGGCTTTAATCCCAATCCCATCATCGCGATTTGAAGTGCGTCGGTGCCGTTGGCACAAGGAATCACATTTTTTGAGCCCAGGTAATTTTCTAATCCTTTTTGAAAGGAATGCACTTCGGGTCCGTTGATATAAGCTGCAGATTTTAAGACATCTGCTATTTTTGAATCTATTTGATCTTGAATATTGGCATATTGACTTTGTAAGTCAACCATTTGAATTTTTTTCATGCGTAGAAATTAGAGTTTTCTGAGGTGCAAAAATACAATAAAAGGCCCTTACAAACAATCATAAAAAGGAATAAATACCGCGTTTATTCAAATAAATCTGAAGACAAATAGCGGTCGCCGCGGTCGCAAATAATGGCCACAATAACACCGGTTTTAAGGGTTTCTGCCAATTTTAACGCTGCAGTCACCGATCCGCCGCTGCTCATTCCCGCAAACACGCCTTCTTCTTTTGCCAGTCTTTTGGTCATCAGGCGGGCTTCTGCCTCAGTGACTTCTATAACCTGATCCACTTTTTTGGCATCAAATATTTTTGGAACAAATGCCGGAGCCCATTTTCTAATACCCGGTATTTTCGAATAATCATCGGGTTGTGCACCCACAATTTGGATGGCTGCATTTTTTTCTTTTAAAAAAGCGGAGGTGCCCATAATGGTGCCGGTTGTTCCCATAGCCGAAACAAAATGGGTGATTTCCCCATGGGTGTCGCGCCAAATTTCCGGACCGGTGGTTTTATAATGCGCTTTCCAATTGTCGGGATTCGCAAACTGGTCCAGCATATAATACCCTTTTTCGGCAACCAGTTTTTCGGCATAAACTCTCGATCCTTCAATACCGCCTGCTGCGGGCGTTAAGGTAACTTTTGCACCGAAGGCTTCCATGGTTTGCACGCGCTCCTTGGTCGAGTTTTCGGGCATCACCAGTTCTATTTGCAGTTCAAATTGCTGCGCAATCATCGCCAGGGCAATTCCGGTGTTTCCGCTGGTGGCTTCAATTAAATAATCCCCTTTTTTGATGTCGTTTCGTTCAAAAGCAGCACGAATCATATTGTAGGCAGGCCGGTCTTTTACGCTTCCGCCCGGATTGTTTCCTTCCAGTTTAAGGTACAAAGAAATCCCTTCCTTGTTCAGTATCTTATTCGCTTTAATGAGTGGTGTATTTCCTATAAAATCTAACAGACATTGGTCTTTTATCATCTTCTTTTTGGTTTTAACTTTATTTCGTACATGTGGTAAACAATGGAATTTTTTGGCACCGACGCGGTAATCCACACGTTTCCGCCTATGGTGCTGTTTTCGCCTATCACCGTGTTGCCTCCTAAAATAGTGGCATTCGCATAAATGGTGACATGGTCTTCAACGGTGGGATGGCGTTTGGTGTCTTTCAAATTTTTATCCACCTGCAAGGCGCCCAGGGTAACACCCTGATATATTTTCACGTGGTTTTTAATTACGCAGGTTTCACCAATAACGGTTCCTGTGGCATGATCTATAAAAAAGCTTTTGCCTATTTGTGCGCCCGGATGAATGTCGGTTCCCGTTTTGCTGTGCGCATATTCGCTCATCAATCTTGGAATTAAAGGGGTTTTCAACAAGTAAAGTTCGTGGCTGAAGCGGTAAATGGCAATGGCGTAAAAGCCGGGATAGGCCAAATAAATTTCTTCAAGGTTGTTTGAAGCCGGATCATTTTCATAGAGTTCCAGCGCATCTAAATTTAAATTCGCTAAAATTTCGGGCAATTTGGATAAGAAACTGTTCCAGATTTCCTTGCACGAACCATCCTGAACCAGACAAGCCAGTTTATAGACTTCTTTGAAATCAATTTCCAGCTGTTCAATATTTTTTGAAACGCAGGCTTTTGCATCAAACAAGGTATAAAACAGGTTATCCGTGAATTTTTCGGTCTTGTGTTTCAGACTGAAATCTAAAAGGGGCCTGTTTTTATTTGAGATAATTTGCTGAATAATTTCTGCTCTTGTCATAAGTTGATTTGACGGGTTATTTTAAAAATCATGACCAATGTTTGTAGACTTCTTCAAAAGGAATCCGGAAACGTTCTCCGTAAACGCCTTCAGGTTTTCTGATGCCGCAGGAAATCACCATATTAATCTCGCTGCTTAATGGCAATTTCAATATTTTTTTAATCCGAAGGGTGTCACTTCCTTCCATCGGACAGGTGTCGTAACCTTCGACGGCCATTCCCAACATAAAGGTTTGTGACGCCAACGCTGCGCTTTTGTGGGCTACAATGCGCATATCTGAATTGCGTAATTGACGATAGGTTGGCCTGAAAAGTCCGGTTACCCATGAG
>JAWOHJ010000193.1:0-9887 GCA_046485225.1 Lutibacter sp.
TTCCCCAGGTTATTTTTTCATTTGGAACCGCCCCTGAATACGATCCGTAACTTGTGGTAGAATCGGAAATCTGACAGAAATAACTCCAAAATGGTGTGTCTGTACGCTCTAAATCTTGGTACAGCATTGGAACCACACAAATAGGGAAATCGCCTGCAATTCCACCGCCTATTTGAAAAAATCCAATACCTTTTTCTGAATTTTCTGTATACCAATCGGCCAGGAAAGTCATATATTCAATCCCCGATTTCATGGTACTTGCTTTAAGTTCTCCTTTTAATACGTAGGAGGCAAAAATATTTCCCATGGTGCTGTCTTCCCAACCCGGAACAACCATTGGCAAATTGGCTTGCGCAGCAGCAATCATCCAACTGTTTTTTGGATCAATTTCATAATATTGTTCCAACACACCTGAAAGTAACAATTTGTACATAAATTCATGCGGAAAAAATCGTTCTCCATTATCTTCGGCATCTTTCCAGATTTTGAAAATATGTTTTTGCAATCTTCTGAAAGCTTCTTCTTCAGGAATACATGTGTCGGTTACCCTGTTCAATCCTTTTTCCATTAAATCCCATTCGTCTTGAGGGGTCAAATCCCGATAGTTTGGAACACGTTTGTAATGGGAATGGGCAACCAAATTCATCACGTCTTCTTCCAGGTTTGCACCGGTACAAGAAATAATATGCACTTTTTTTTGTCTTATTATTTCAGCAAACACTTTGCCTATTTCGGCTGTGCTCATCGCTCCAGCCAAAGAAACCAACATTTTTGAGCCAGAAGCCAACTGATCTTCATATCCTTTTGCGGCATCAACCAATGCTGCAGAATTAAAATGAAGGTAATACTTTTCAATAAATTGGGAAATCGCTCCTTTATTAGTCATAATCTTCGTCTTCGAATTTTGTAGTTTTATTATTTGGTTCTTTAAAACCGCTTTCATTTCCGTAATCAGCTTCTTCTGTATTGTCAAATTTGTAACTAAGCATTTTATAATACAATTTAGCAGCTAAAAAATCAGATGATTTGTCCTTTTCATTAGGACAAAGCTCCATAATATCAAAACCTACCACATTTTTTTCTTTGAATATTTTTTTAAGAAAGTCCAGCGTTTCGTACCAAAGCAATCCTCCTGGCTCAGGCGTTCCTGTTGATGGCATCAATGAAGGATCTAAAGCATCCAAATCAAAAGTGATAAAAACATTTTTTCCCATTAAATCGATGGCGTTTTCCATCCAATAATCGTCGATGGCCATTTCGTGGGCAAAAAATATTTTATCAGGATCCATCACACTTTTCTCCAAAATATCCATACTGCGAATTCCTACCTGAACGAGATTGGTATTTTGACTTGCTTCATAAGCTGTGCAGGCATGGTTACAGCTCGATCCGTTATATTCTTTTCTTAAATCGGCATGTGCATCAATTTGAACCACCGTTAAGTCATTGAAACATTCGTTAAAAGCTTTGATTGTTCCTATAGAAACGGAATGTTCACCGCCAAAGATGGTGACAAATTTGTTTTTTCTGATAAATGTTTTGGTCACAGCATGAACTGCGGCAACCATTTTTTCAGGAGAAGAATTTTCTGTTACGGCTTCTGCTAAATATATGCCGTTTTTATAAACTTCAGAATCAGTTTCAATATCGTAAAGTTCCATATTTTCTGAAGCATTCAAAAAAGCTTCAGGACCCTTGTCGGCACCTTTTTGCCAGGTACTTGTTCCGTCATAAGGAACAGGAATCAATACTATTTTTGAAGTATCAATTTTGGCATATTGTTCAGATATCCCCGCGTAAGTTCTTTTATTCATAACCTAATATTTTTAAAAAATCGCTTGCTGTTTGTTTTTCTTTAAACACTTTAAATTCTAATTTACCTTCGTTATCTTTTGATATAATAATATGTTTTGGCTGCGGAATTAAGCAATGTTGCAATCCGCCATAACCTCCTATTGATTCTTGGTAAGCGCCTGTATTAAAAAACCCTAAATACAGCGGCTTTTCTTCTTTATAAACCGGCAAATAAATGGCGTTTATATGTTGTTCTGAATTATAATAATCATCACTGTCACAAGTTAAACCACCTAACAATACCCGTTCATAAACATCATTCCATCGGTTTAAAGGTAATAAAATAAATCGTTTATTTATAGCCCAACTGTCGGGTAAGGTAGTTATAAATGAAGAATTTATCATATTCCATCTTTCTCTGTCGTTTTGCTTTTTTTGATATAATACTTTATAAATAGCGCCTCCGCTCTCTCCTACGGTATAACTTCCAAATTCAGTAAATATATGTGGAACCTGAACCTCTGCATCTTCACATGCTTCTTTGATCTGGCTAATAATTTCATTGATCATATAATCATAATCGTAATTAAATGCCAATGAGTTTTTTATTGGAAATCCGCCGCCAATATTTAAGCTGTCCAAACTTGGGCAAATTCTTTTTAAACTGATGTAAACTTTCAAACATTTGCTTAATTCGTTCCAATAATAGGCATTGTCTTTAATACCTGTATTGATAAAGAAATGCAGCATTTTTAGGTTCACCTTATGATTGTCCTTTACTTCACGTCGGTAAAAATCTACAATATTTTTATAGCCAATTCCTAAACGCGAGGTATAAAACTCAAACTTTGGCTCTTCCTCGGAAGCAATCCGTATGCCAATATTTATTTTCTTTTTGGTACCTTCTGTAAGCAACCCAATTTCTTCATAATTGTCGATAATCGGAATGCAATTTTTATGTCCGTTATTGATCAATCGTTGAATGTTTGTTATGTATTCATCTCTTTTGAAGCCATTACAAAGAATGTACGTTTTATCCGTAATTTTACCTTCTCTTTTTAAGTTTTCAACAATGTCAATATCAATGGCAGAAGAAGTTTCAATATGAATGTCATTCTTTAAAGCTTCATCCAAAACATGTTTAAAATGGGAGCTTTTGGTACAATAACAGTAATGATATTTGGCTTTATACTTATGATTGTGCATTGCCTTTCCAAACAATACTTTAGCTTTTTGGATATTTTCGCTTATTTTAGGTAAATAAGTGAATTTTAAAGGCGTGCCAAATTCTTCAACCAGTTTCATAGTATCAATATCATGAAAATGTAAGTTTTTATTGGCGTCAATAAAAAACTCTTCTTGCGGAAAATCGAAAGTTTGGCTAATTAAGTCGATATATTTTGTGTTCATTTAGTATTTTAATTTTACAATTAATAAGGTAGTCATTTTAGACTCATATTAAGTTCAAAAAAGTAATGTTTTATCTATACTCTTAATACTAAATAATTTTTTCCAAGCCGAACAACTTTCAACGGATTGAATAACTTTAAAATGTGATTAAATGAAGTCATTAAAAACTTAATTCTTCGTTATATTTTTCAATAATGTTGTGTTTTAAAGACCTGCAAACATACAAGTTAGATACTGAAAAACGTACTTCAATCGTGGCAGTCTTAAACATTGGCGCAAACTTATATAAAAAATCAATACAAATTAAAAAAAATCTATATTTATCGCGTAAAAACCAACTCATTTGCTGTGGATAAATTCGCATCAAAAGCATAGCCTTCATAATCAAAACCCTTCAAATCTTCAATTGTTTCAACATTGTGGTCAATGATGAATCTAACCATTAAACCTCTGGCTTTTTTGGCAAAAAAAGCAATAATTTTTAATTTTTCGTCTTTTAAATCTTTAAAAACTGGTGTGATAACAGGAACTTTCAACAAATCCGGTTTTAAAACTTTAAAGTACTCAGCGCTTGCCAAATTAATAAACAATTCATTATCGGCGAGTTCCGAATTCAATTTTTCTGTTATTGTATTTCCCCAAAACTGATACAAATTATCTGAATTGGCAACTTTTAACTTAGTTCCCATTTCCAAACGATAAGGTTGCATCAAATCCAAAGGTTTCAATAAACCATATTGTCCGGATAAGATTCTCAATTTATTTTGAAGCAAATCCAGTTTTTCAAGCGATAAAGAATAAGCGTCCAAACCTACATAAACCTCACCTTTAAATGCAAAAATGGCCTGGCGGGAATTCTCCGGACTAAAAGGCAATGCCCATTCCTGGTTTCTTTGCCAATTTAAATCTCCTAAATTTGGGGAAATACTCATTAATGCTGAAAGTTGTTTTGGAGATTTCTTCTTTAAAACAGCATTTATTTTTGAGGCTTCATCCAAAAAAATTCCCTGGGTAAATTGCTTTGATGGAATTGGCGTTTCGTAATCCAGTGATTTGGCAGGTGATATTACTATTTTCATTTCTTATTTTCTGTGATTTATTAGCTGAAATGTCATTCAACCAGACAATTTTAGGTTTAAATATTTTTAAATGATTTCTTAAAATTAAAAATTAATAAATAAATATTGGCGTTTTTATCAATTTATTATTGGAATAATGCTTCTTTAATCAAGTTCATTGATGAATTTTTGCATTTTTTCATAGAGCAATCCAACGTGATAACCATCCACTAATGCGTGATGAACTTCAACCGAAAAAGGAATTTTTTTGAACTCGTTTTCTGTAAATATTTTGCCAAATACCAATTTTGGAATTCCCTGCAAGCCTTCATTACCATTGCGTGCATGTTTAATTCCGGTAAAAGAAATCCAAGGAACTGTGGAGCAATGTATGATTCCCAATTGATCTTCCTGTGCATTAAATACGATGCCATTTTTGTGATTTTCGAGCACTATTTTGCCTTTTACATCAAATTCAGTCATTGTTTTTTGAAACTCAAAATCGCAAAAAGAAAAGGTTAAGTCATCATTTAAAACAGTAGAACCAATATTTACCGTTTCAAAAAGGTAAACTTTATCGTTTTTAAAACGCAGTTTAAATTCGGTAATTTCATTGGCATATTTTAAAGCAACGTACAAACACGACAAAGAAAACGACAAATTATTTCGTTTGCAATAGTTGTAAAGATTGGTGACTTCTAAATTGGCGGTAATATTAAAAAAAGGATCCAAGTACGTTTTAAAAAATTGGGATTGGGGATTTGTGTTCCGGTTTTCAACATCAAATTCTTTCATGTTATTCTTTCTGATTTATAGTATAGGAACGCCATTTCTCCAAACACAATTGCATATCTTCAGGCATTTCCGAATTAAACTGTAAAAACTCTTTGGTGATTGGATGCTGAAAACCCAATGTTTTTGCGTGAAGACCTTGCCTTGGCAGTGTTTTAAAACAATTTTCCACAAATTGTTTGTATTTTGTGAATGTGGTGCCTTTCAATATAATATCTCCGCCATAGCGTTCGTCGTTAAAAAGCGTGTGACCAATATGTTTCAAATGCGCCCTGATTTGATGCGTTCTGCCTGTTTCCAACTTGCATTGAACCAAGGTAACATAACTAAAACGCTCCAGCACTTTATAATGCGTAATGGCAGGTTTGCCAAATTCGCCGGTTGGAAAAACATCCATTTGCAGACGATTTTTTAAACTTCTGCCTATATTTCCTTCAATAATTCCTTCTTCTTCATCTATATTTCCCCAAACCAAAGCGTAATACAAACGCTCTGTGGTTCTTTCGAAAAATTGTTTGGACAAATGTGCCATCGCATATTCGGTTTTTGCAACCACCAGCAATCCGCTGGTATCTTTGTCAATTCTATGCACCAGGCCGGGACGTTCATTGGAATTTGTAGGTAAATTTTCAATATGATAAATCAATCCGTTCACCAAAGTGCCGCTATAATTTCCGTGACCGGGATGCACAACCATTCCGGCAGGTTTATTTACAACAATTACCTCATCATCTTCAAACAAAATATCCAGAGGAATGTTTTCGGCAACCAATAAATTTTCGTGCGGCGGATGCGCCAAAACAACACGAACCACGTCTTTGGCTTTTACCTTGTAATTTGATTTTACAGCAAGGTCATTAACCAAAATATTCCCAGCTTTTGCTGCCTGTTGAATTTTATTTCGTGTAGAATATTCTATGAAATTCATCAAATATTTGTCCACGCGTAATGGCTCCTGGCCTTCGCTGGCAACAAACCTGTAATGTTCGTAAAATTCTTCTTTATCTAAATCTTCTATGTCTTCTGCTTTCATTCTATAATTACTTCTTCAGAAGTTTCTAAACTATCAATTTGCATTCCGCCTTCATTTCCATCACCTAATTTTAGAATAAGTTCTGAATCTTGCGGAATTTTATCGCCGTTTTTTAAATCTTTTCCTTTATAAATTAAACCTCGCACCACATCTTTCGCAATATCGTTCACATAAATTTCCTGTGCGCTTATTCTAAAACCAATAGCTGTTAATTGTGAAACGGCTTGTCGTTTTGTTTTGCCGTAAAAATCGGGTATTTCAATATCTTTAAAGCCTGACGGATTTAATGTTAAATAAATTTTTCTGTTTTCTTTCACAAAATCTCCAGCTTCCGGACTTTGTTCAATGACCGATTTTTTTGGATAATCGGCATTAAAACTTGCAGAGTCTATCACCTCCCAGTTTAAGTCCAAATCGTCCAAAGTTTGTTCAACTTCTTCTAAACTTAATTTTGACAAGTTAGGAACTTCAATTTTTTGATTGTGGTTGGTTGAAAAATTTAACCAAAACACACTAAGTACAATCAATATCACAAAGCCAACAATAGCCATCAGCAACTGCCTTAAAAATACTTTAGATCCAATAAATTTAAAAAAACTCATATTCCCGTTTTTTGATTTTGTGCAAAGATACTTTTTTTATCGTTGATTTGTTGATTATTTCAACTTCCGGCTTCGGGCTTCCGTCTTCGGGCTTCCGTCTTCGGACTTGAACTTATAACATTTAACTTTATAACATTTAACTTAAAATATGTAAGTTTGTATTTCAACTTAGAAAACACATAATGAAAAAAAATATTGCCATTATTATGGGCGGATACTCTTCGGAAGTTGAAATCTCCCTAAAAAGCGGCGCAGTTGTTTATCAAAACATTTCAAAAGAAAAATACAATACCTACAAAATTCATATTCTTAAAGAAAAATGGGTGCTTGTTGATGATATTGGAAATGAATTTCCCATAAACAAACACGATTTTTCGACAGAAATCAACGGTAAAAAAATTAAATTCGACTGTGTTTTCAACGCCATTCACGGAAATCCGGGCGAGGACGGAACTATTTTGGCGTATTTTGAGTTGATCGGTCTTAAACACACTTCGGCACCATTTTATCAAATGGCATTAACATTTAACAAACGCGATTGTTTAAGTGTAGTGAAGCAATATGGCATAAAAACCGCTGTTTCTTACTTTTTAAATGAAGGCGATGACATTCATGTGGATGAAATAATTGCAAAAGTGGGTTTGCCTTGTTTTGTAAAACCAAACAATGCCGGTTCAAGTTTCGGAATTACCAAGGCAAAAACGGCTTCAGAAATGATTCCAGCAATTGAAAAAGCTTTCAGGGAAGATTCTCAAATATTAATAGAAGAATTTCTGGATGGACCTGAAATAACCATTGGCGTTATTGAGTACCAGGGAAAAATTAAAGTGCTTCCTATGACAGAAATTATCAGTGAAAACGAATTTTTTGATTATGAAGCCAAATATCTGGGGAAATCCCAAGAAATTACGCCTGCCAGAATTTCAGATGAAATTCATCAAAAATTAGAAAAATTAGCGTCGCACGTATACAAAATTTTAAATATGAGCGGTTTCTCTCGGTCAGAATATATTTTGGTGAATGATGAACCTTATTTTTTGGAAATGAATACCGTGCCCGGATTGACAACCGCAAGTTTAATTCCGCAACAGGCAGAAGCGGCAGGCATTAGTTTAGAAGAACTTTTTCATAACGCCATTGAAATGGCTTTAAGCAAAAACAGATGAAACGAGCAATTTTCCCGGGATCATTTGACCCAATTACTTTAGGCCACGTTGATATTATCAATAGAGCGTTGCCGTTATTTAGCGAAATTATTATTGCAGTTGGCGTAAATACCGAAAAAGCCTACCTGTTTTCTCTTGAAGAACGGGTCAGTTTTATCAAAAAACATTATGCCGATGAGCCTAAAATAAAAGTGGAAACCTATACCGGCTTAACCATTGATTTCTGTAAAAAATTAAACATCCATTTTATCTTAAGAGGCTTGCGAAATCCGGCAGATTTTGAATTTGAAAAAGCAATTGCCCAAACCAATAGAAAATTATCGACGGTTGAAACGGTGTTTTTATTGACCTCAGCCGATACCTCATTTATAAGCTCGAGCATTGTGCGCGATGTTTTAAAAAATGGCGGCGATATTTCCGGTTTTGTCCCTGAAAGTGTTCCAAAAAAATTATAAGGATGCACTTTAAAAAACTTCTGTTTTTAGCTTTCTTTATCGTATTCTCGGGTACAATTTCGGCGCAAAAATCTGGGAAAGATTTCACAACTGTATTTGAAAAATCAAAAGGCACGGAAACTGCCACTTATCTGGAAACCATCGCATTTTATCAAGAATTGGCAACCGCATATCCGGAAATTTCCATCACAGAAATGGGAGAAACCGACAGCGGATTTCCATTGCATCTGGTTGTTTTTAGCGCATCAAAAGAATTTGATTTCAATAAAATTCACGGCAACAAAAAAAACATCATCTTAATCAATAATGCCATTCATCCCGGAGAATCGGATGGTGTGGATGCTTCTATGATGCTTTTGAGAGATCTAGTTCAGGATAAAAACCAGCTTAAAAAATTAGAAAATATAGTAATTGCGGTCATCCCAATGTACAATATTGGCGGTGCTTTAAACAGAAACAGCCATTCCCGCGCAAATCAAAACGGACCAAAAGATTACGGATTTAGGGGAAATGCACAAAATTTGGATTTAAACAGGGATTTTATTAAAGCCGACTCAAAAAACGCAAAATCATTTGCCAAAATTTTTCATTTGGTAAAGCCCGATGTTTTTATCGACAATCACGTGAGCAATGGCGCTGATTACCAATATGCAATCACCCATTTATTTACGCAGCACAATAACTTGGGAAACGATTTGGGCAATTTTATCGAAAATGTAATGAGACCAAATATTGAGGCTTCGTTGCTGAAAAAAAACATCATTATTACGCCTTATGTGAATGTTTGGGGAACTACGCCTGAAGCCGGTTTTAGTCAGTTTTTCGACAGTCCGAGATATTCAACAGGTTACACCACAATGTTTAACACTTTGGGAATGATGGTAGAAACCCATATGCTGAAACCCTACAAACAACGCGTTTCAGCAACTTACAGTTTCTTGGAATCTGTTATCGATTTTACCATTGAAAAGGGTGCTGAAATAACAGAGCTTCGCCAAAATGCAGTGACAAAAATTTTGGCAAAAAAAACCTATCCGATTTCTTTTGAACCCGATAAAATCAATTATTCTACCTTACAATTTAAAGGATATGAAGGAACTTATATCGATAGTAAAGTGACCAACGGCAAGCGTTTATTTTACGACCGCACAAAACCCTATACAAAACCCATAAAATATTTCAACAATTATGTTGCTTCAAAAGAAATACAACTGCCAAAAGCCTATATTTTAAAACAAGGCTGGTGGAAAGTTTTGGAGCGCTTAAAAGACAACAATATTGAATTTACCGTTTTTAAAAATGACACTACAATAATTGTTGAAGAACAACATATCAAAGATTACAAAACAAGCACAAAACCTTATGAAGGACATTATATTCATTCAAAAACGGAAGTTTCTTCAATAACAAAAAAAGTATTGTTTCAAAAAAGAGATATTTATATTCCCACGCAACAGAACGGCGTTCGCTATATTGTAGAAACCTTAGAGGCTGAAGCAAAGGATTCTTTCTTTAACTGGAATTTTTTCGGTACCGTTTTGGAACAAAAAGAACACTTTTCATCTTATGTTTTTGAA
>JAWOHJ010000199.1:0-3095 GCA_046485225.1 Lutibacter sp.
ATTTTATTTCAGCGTAAAACTCGTTTCAAGTAGTTCTTCACTATTGGTCCCACAAAAAGTTTAAATTCACCTGCTTCGGCTTTAAAACTCATGTCTTGTGTGTAAAATGCAAGATCATCAGAAGTTAGTGTGAAGGTTATTTTTTTGGATTCATTGGGTTCTAATAGCACTTTTTCAAAGCGTTTAAGTTCTTTTAACGGCAGTGTAACACTGGCCACCATATCTCTCATATAAAGTTGCACAACTTCTTCACCTTTAAAAGAGCCAGTATTTGTTACTGTAACACTAATGTTTATTTTCTCTTTAAATGCATAAGTTTTTTTATCAATGGCGAAATTTGAGTATTTAAAAGTGGTATAACTTAATCCATAGCCAAAAGGATAAAGCGGGGAATTGGCAACATCAAGGTATCTTGAACGGTATCTTTGTTCAGGGCCTTTTGGTTCATAAGGTCTTCCTGTATTTTTTACATTGTAATAAATAGGGATTTGTCCAACATTTCTTGGGAAAGTCATCGTTAATTTTCCTGAAGGATTGGCGTCTCCAAAAATTAAATCGGCAATGGCGTAACCACCCATTGTTCCGGGGAACCAAGTTTCTAAAATGGCATCCATATTTTCATTTTCCCATTCCAGCGTTAAAGGCCTTCCGTTCATTAAAACCAACACAATAGGTTTGCCTAATTTTTTGATGGCTTTCAGCAATTCTTTTTGTTTTCCGGGCAAATCAAGATTTGTTCTGCTCGCTGCTTCACCCGACATTCCTTCGGATTCTCCCATTACCATCACTACAACATCGGCTTTTTTGGCGATGTTTATGGCATTTTGAAAATCGGAAGTGTTGTCAGAATTTATTTCGCATCCCTGTGTAAACATTAAGTTGGCCTGATTTGAAATTTTTTCTTTGAAACCTTCCAAAACGGTAACCGGTTTTGTGTAACGATCGCCGGCTGCGGTCCAAGATCCAATAATATTGTATTTGTCATTGGCCAAAGGGCCGATTAATGCAATTTTTTTATCTTTTGAAATCGGAAGCGTTTGGTTGTTATTTTTTAGTAAAACTGCCGATTTTCTCGCCATATCTCTTGCAGCTTCCAGATGTTCGGGAGTCATTATTAATTCTTTTTCCCTGGTTTCATCGCAGTATCTGTAAGGATCTGAAAATAATCCCAGTTTATATTTTAACTTCAATATTTTTCTTGCAGCGGTTGTCACCTGTTGTTCAGTCACTTTTCCATCAGCAATGAGTTCTTTTAAATGATCCAAATAAGAGCCGCCTTGCATATCCATATCCACACCGGCATTTATGGCAATTTCGGCAGCCTGTTTGTTGTCTTTTGCTACGCCATGAGGAACCAATTCATTGATAGACGTATAATCTGTGACCACAAAACCTTCAAAACCCCATTCTTCTCTTAAAATATCGGTCAGCAAGTATTTACTCCCACTTGCCGGAACGCCACTTACGTCATTAAAAGCAGTCATAAATGTGGTAACGCCAGCATCAACAGCCGCTTTAAAAGGCGGCAAATATGTGGTTCTTAGTTCCCTTTCCGACATGTCAACTGTATTGTAATCTCTTCCTGCAATTGGAGCGCCATAAGCGGCATAATGTTTTGCACAGGCTAAAATGGTGTTTGTGGCGAATAAATCTTCTCCCTGAAAACCTCTAACTCTTGCTTTTGCTATTTCTGAACCCAAATAAACATCTTCTCCAGATCCTTCTGAAACCCTTCCCCAACGCGCATCTCTTGAAATATCAACCATGGGTGCAAAAGTCCAATGAACACCTTCTGCGGAAGCTTCTGTAGCTGCAATTCGCGCAGCGTTTTCAATCGCTTTGATGTCCCAACTTGCCGATTCTCCCAATGAAATTGGAAATATTGTACGATGTCCGTGAATCACATCATAACCAAATAACAGCGGAATTTTAAGACGGGTATTTTCTACGGCGAGTTGCTGTAATTCTCTTGTGAATTTTACGGAATAGGCATTAAAAATATTGCCCACTTTTCCCTCTTTGATTAAATTTTTATAATTTTCATTGATGGTTGGCCCTGTTTGCTCCCAATCGGTCGACATAAGCGTCAACTGACCAATTTTTTCTTCAAGGGTCATGATTTTGGTCAAACTGTCTAAAAAAGATTCCATTTTGGCATCAGATTTTGTTTCATCAGTGCTGCTTAAATCTTTTTTAGCAACGGTCGAACTTTCTGTACAGCTTGAAAAGCCAAACAGGATGATGAAAAAGGGAATGATAAATTGTTTAATTTTCATGTTATTTTAAATTTTTAAGCTGAATTAATTTTATAAAAATCAATCATTTTCAGCATTGATTCTATTTTGCGGCAATAAGCTGCCAATAATTTATTTACCTATTAAAAATGCGGACTTGTAAACTCAAGTTTTTTTAATCCTTCCTTTACTTCCGGGCTCGACATAAACAAATTCCAAAGCAATCCGGTTCGGTGATTTTCAATCATAATAATGATTGGACCTTGGTCGATGGCTAAATAATTGGTGGCGTACCAATTTTCTGTTTGATTAAAAGCATCATAAAAACCATATTTTCCCCACAACTTTCCGTTGAAATTGTAATAAAAACTGCGTAGTGCCTGCATGGAATATTCTGGTGTGTATGGAAATGATGACAATGCCCCCGTTGGTGAAATAACACCCAAATCGTTGGGTGGCCTGTGTGCCGAATAACCATTGTGGTTATCGCTTGCCGTTAAACCCCAGCTTGTGGCGCCATAGCCTATAAATTGTTTCGGATTTTTAACGCAATACTCTCTGTTGATTAGCGTTTGATTTACATTTTGTTCCCAATAATTGGCATATTTATCCACTAAATTTCTTGGATCCAATCCTAAAAAAGAATAATGTGCAAAAAATAACGGGCCGCCATAACTTGGTCCCAATGGCAATTTCCATTTTTGATAATATACATTTCCATTGTTAAAATCATTGCCCGAAGTCCAGCCATTATCATAAGCAGATTTGTTTATGGGATGGTTTTTGGAAGAGGCAGCTAAAACATAAGTAATAAGCGCTTCATTGTAGCCTTTTAATTCATGATTTATGGCCCATCCAAAA
>JAWOHJ010000242.1:0-2591 GCA_046485225.1 Lutibacter sp.
GAAACTAAATTTAAAAATGAAACTAAAAAAAGCAATCCTATTGGCAGCTTTTTTAATCACTGCATTTTCTTTTAATGCGAATTCACAAGAACTTTTTACGCTATCGGGCAAAGTGACAGACGGATCAAAACCATTTCCCGACGTGAACATTGTAGTGAAAGAAACTAACAAAGGAACAACCACCAATGTTGACGGCACATTTTCGGTATCCTTAAAAAAAGGAACTTACACGTTATTGGTAAGCGCACTCAGCAATCCGAAGGAAGTAAAAGTTGTCTTGACAAAAGATGCTTTTATTTCAATTGACTTGGCTGACCGATTTATGAATTTGGAAGAAGTGCTGGTTTCGGCAGTTCGCGTAAAAGCAACGTCGCCCGTAACGCACAGCAACATCACCAAAAAAGATTTAGAAAAGCGCAATTTGGGACAAGACATTCCCATTATGCTGAATTACTTGCCGTCTGTAGTGACAACAAGTGATGCCGGCGCAGGTATTGGATACACCGGAATCAGGGTTCGCGGAAGCGATGCCACGCGTGTAAATGTCACCATCAATGGAATTCCTTATAACGATGCAGAAAGTCAGGGCACTTTTTGGGTCAACATGCCCGATTTCACTTCCTCGACCGAAAGCATGCAATTGCAGCGTGGCGTTGGAACATCTACGAACGGATCCGGTGCTTTTGGCGCCAGTTTAAACCTGTTGACCGATGCCGTTTCTGAACAAGGTTATGGAGAAATCAGCAGTTCAATTGGTTCTTACAATACCAAAAAAAATACAGTGAAATTCAGTACCGGCAAAATAAATGACCATATTGAATTCGCGGGAAGATTTTCTAAAATTGATTCTGACGGCTATATTGACCGCGCCTGGTCCGATTTAAAATCGTACTTTTTGCAGGCTTCCTATGTTGATGACAATACCTTAATTAAAGCGCTGACTTTTGGCGGCCACGAAAAAACGTATCAGGCTTGGTTTGGTGTCACCAAAGAAGAAATGGAAACTTTGGGACGAACTTACAATCCGTATTCGTACGAAAATGAGATTGACAATTACCAACAAGACCATTATCAGTTACATTGGAACGAAAAATTAACGGAAAACTGGTCTACCAATATTGGTTTAAACTACACCAAAGGCAGCGGTTATTTTGAACAATTTAAAGAAGGCGAAGATTTTTCGGATTATTTATTGACACCGATTGTTATTGGAGGCGAAACCATTGATGAAACAGATTTAATAAGAAGACGCTGGCTGGATAACGATTTTTATGTGGTAAATGCGAATGCCACTTACAAAAATGAAGTGGTAGAATTTATCTTCGGAACTTCTTACAGCAACTATAAAGGAAAACATTTCGGAGAAATTATTTGGGCTGAATTTGCAAGCAATTCTGAAATAAGAGACCATTATTACGATGCCAACACCAAAAAAAATGATGCCAATATTTTCGGAAAATTAACCTATAATTTGAATGATTCCTGGACATTATTTACAGATTTGCAGGGCCGATTTGTGAAATTTGATTTGAAAGGACTGACTTCAGACAGAGCACCTATAAATGTTGATGAAAACTATTCGTTTTTTAATCCGAAAGCCGGATTGACTTATGAAGCAAATTCCAACAACAGTTTCTATTTATCCTATGCAAAAGCAAACAGAGAACCAAATCGCAACGATTTTGAAAACGGCATTTTTACTTCAGAAAAATTAAATGATTTTGAATTGGGATGGCGTTTTAATAATGAAGCCGTTAAAATAAACAGCAATGTTTATTATATGTTTTATAAAGACCAACTGGTTTTAACCGGCGCCATTGATGATACAGGATCGCCAATAAGAGCCACCAGCGGAAAAAGTTACCGACTTGGATTGGAAATAGATGCGCAGATAAAATTAACCGATAAATTTTATGTGCAACCAAATGTAGCCATCAGCAGCAACAAAAATGTTGATTTCTTAACCACCTGGAATGGAGAATTGGTTGATCTGGGAAATACCGACATTGCATTTTCTCCAAATTTAATCGCGGCAAATGCTTTTGTGTTTCAACCAAATGAAAAGATGCAATTTTCTTTATTATCTAAATATGTCGGGGAACAATATATGGGGAATATTGACAATGCAAACTCAAAACTGGACAGCTATTTTGTAAACGATTTTAATATTTCTTATGAAATAAATCCGAAAAAAGTAGTCAAATCAATAGTAATGAGCGCTTTGGTGAACAATATTTTTAATACCAAATATATTTCAAATGGTTATTATTACACCTATGATGATGATTGGTCGGTTCCAAATGAAACAACAACTTTGGATGGCGCAGGTTATTATCCGCAAGCCACAAGAAACTTTTTGGTTGGAGCAACTTTGAAGTTTTAACAAAAAAATACTTTTTAAACGCGGTTTAAACCGCGTTTAAAAAGTACCATAAATAGTTTTAAATAAATTACTTTTCTTCTGAAGTCATTCTGCCTGTAGCACAACTTACGAAAGACTTTGCTTTGTGCAACATCGTGTTTGAATCACCATCCGCAGGATATCCCATACTGGATAATTTTTCTTTAACTTGTTGAATCACCAATTCATC
>JAWOHJ010000269.1:0-6213 GCA_046485225.1 Lutibacter sp.
TCCAATACCTTCACAATATCTTTCAAGGTAAATCCTTTAGCCTGCAGCAAAATTAAATAATGAAAAAGCAAATCTGCACCTTCATCTACAAACAAATCATCATTGTCATCTTTCGCTTCAATCACCACTTCTATAGCTTCTTCACCCACTTTTTGGGCAATTTTATTGATTCCTTTTTCAAACAATGAGGCTACATAACTATTTTCCGAATTGCCGGCTTCCCGCCTATTTTTAATTACAGTCTCCAATTCTGATAAAAAACCGAAAGTTGCTTCGTTTTTTTCTCCCCAACAAGTATCCGTGCCTTTGTGGCAGGTTGGACCAACGGGATTTACCTGAATCAACAACGTGTCTTGATCGCAGTCATTTTGCACAGAAACCACGTTTAAAAAATTACCGCTTTCCTCCCCTTTCGTCCACAACCTGTTTTTGGTTCTGCTGAAAAAGGTTACTTGGTTCGATTCAATTGTTTTATCATAAGCTTCCTGATTCATATACCCCAACATCAAGACATTTTTTGTGATTGCATCTTGAATGATTGCAGGAACCAATCCGTCGCTATTTTTATTAAAATCTAAAATCATAATTTTTTGTATTTTTAAAGTCGAATTTGCATATAAAACGCCTAAATCCGTATTGCTATATTGTTATTTTTAAGTTCCCTTTTTAAATCCATAATGTCAATTTCCTTGAAATGAAATACGCTCGCGGCCAAGGCAGCATCCGCTTTTCCATCTATAAAAGTATCAACAAAATGTTGCATATTTCCCGCGCCTCCCGAAGCGATAATCGGAATGTTCACCAAAGTTCCCAATTTAGCCATGGCTTCATTGGCAAATCCGTTTTTTGTGCCGTCGTGATCCATCGAGGTAAACAAAATTTCACCGGCGCCACGTTGTTCCACTTCTTTTGCCCAATCAAATAATTTAATGGTTGTAGGCACTTTTCCGCCTACCAAATGCACAATCCATTCTCCGGCAATTTGTTTTGCATCAATAGCAACAACAATACACTGACTTCCAAATTTTGCTGCCAATTCATTGATTAATTGCGGATTTTTAACAGCGGAAGAGTTGATGGAAACCTTATCGGCACCAGAATTCAATAACAATTCCACATCTTCAACCGAGGAAATTCCGCCTCCGACTGTAAATGGAATATTCACTTTCTCGGCAACCCGCATCACCAGCTCTGCCAATGTTTTTCTTTTTTCTTCAGTTGCTGAGATATCTAAAAAAACCAGTTCATCGGCGCCGTTTTGTGCATAAATCGCTGCCAATTCAACCGGATCTCCGGCATCGCGCAAATCTACAAAATTAACACCTTTTACGGTTCTTCCGTTTTTGATATCCAAACAGGGGATAATTCTTTTTGTAAGCATCTTAATTGTTTAAAATAAAATTTTCCAACTCCTTCATACTAATTTTATGTTCATAAATTGCTTTTCCAATAATGGTGCCTTCACAACCCATATCAGCCAGTTTAGGCAATTCTGCAAAGGTTGAAATTCCTCCTGAAGCAATTAATTTAATACTATTTGCTTCTATCAAAATTTTTGTATACAACTCAAAACTCGGTCCTTCCAACATGCCGTCTTTGGCAATGTCGGTACAAATCACATATTGAATTCCTTTGCTTTGATAATTTTTGATAAAAGGCACCAAGTCTTCATCGGAATCTTCTAACCAGCCAGATACCGCTACTTTTTCATTATTCGCATCCGCACCCAATATAATTTTGTCAGCTCCATAATCAGCAATCCATTTTTCAAAAATTTCCCTGTTTTTTACAGCAATACTTCCACCAGTAATTTGATTTGCACCGCTTTCAAAAGCAATTTTTAAATCGGTATCCGATTTCAATCCGCCTCCAAAATCAATTTTTAAGGATGTTTTTGAAGCAATTTGCTCCAGAATCTTGTGATTGACAATTTTGCTCGATTTTGCGCCATCCAAATCGACCAAATGCAGATATTTAATTCCGTGCGCTTCAAACATTTTAGCGACTTCAAGCGGATTCTCATTGTAAATGATCTTGGTATTGTAATCGCCTTTCGACAATCGGACACATTTTCCTTCTATTATATCAATTGCGGGAATGATTCTCATTTTAAATTGTTTAATCGTTTATTTGTGTAATCGTTTAGTTGAAAAAAACGTCATTGCGAAGTAAATATTTGATTTGCTGTGGCAATCTCATCTTATTTAGTTAAATCATTGTGAGACCCTGAAACAAGTTCAGGGTGACGAAAATTAATTATATTTCCAAAAAATTCTTCAATATCTGTTCCCCAACATCACCGCTTTTTTCTGGGTGAAATTGTGTTCCATAGAAATTTTCATTTTCCAATGCTGAGGAATATTCCAGTTCATAATTGGTTGTCGCAATTGTTTCGGCACAAAGAGGCGCGTAATAACTGTGCACCAGATACATATATTCGTTTTCAGGAATTCCTTTGAATAGTGAAGATTTCAAGTTGTAAATTTGATTCCAGCCAATTTGCGGAACTTTTAACGTATTGTTAAATTTAACAACGTCCACTTCAAAAATCCCCAAACCTTTTGTGTCACCTTCTTCACAATAATTGCACATCAGTTGCATACCCAAACAAATTCCCAAAACAGGTTGTTTTAAGGTTGGAATTACGGCATCCAACTTAGTGGATTTCAATTTTTTCATTGCACTGCTCGCCTCGCCAACACCGGGAAAAATAACTTTATCCGCCGCTCTGATTTCTTCAATATTATCGCTTAAAACAGCTTCAAAACCCAATCGCTGAATCGCAAATTTGATGGATTGAATATTCCCCGCGCCGTAATTTATAATAACTATTTTCATTCTTTTTGTTTCAGGTTTGAAGTTTAAGGTTTAAGGTTCGAGCAACAAACTTGAAACTTGAAACTTCAAACAATTTTATAATAAACCTTTCGTACTAGGCAAAATCATTTTTTCCGGATCTCTTTTCACTGCAACTTTAATGGCTTTGGCAAATGCCTTAAAAATGGCTTCAATTTTGTGATGCTCGTTTGTTCCTTCTGCTTTGATATTGATATTGGCCTTCGCGCCATCAGAAAAAGATTTAAAAAAATGATAAAACATTTCTGTTGGCATTTTTCCCACCATTTCTCTTTTAAATTCTGTTTCCCAAACCAACCAGTTTCTTCCGCCGAAATCAATCGCTACTTGTGCCAGACAATCGTCCATTGGTAAACAAAATCCGTAACGCTCAATACCCAATTTATTTCCGATCGCTTTAGCAAAAACTTCTCCTAGTGCAATTGCGGTGTCTTCAATGGTATGATGTTCATCGACTTCCAGATCGCCTTTTACGGTAATTTCCAAATCCATTTGTCCGTGACGTGCAATTTGATCCAGCATATGGTCAAAAAAGGCAATTCCGGTATCAATATTACTTTTACCTGTTCCGTCCAGATTTAAATTGATGAAAATATCCGTTTCATTCGTTTTCCTTTCGATGCAAGCAGAACGCTCGGTAAGTTTCAAAAATTCATAAATTGTTTTCCAATCGGTTGTTTTCAGCGCGATAACCGCATCCAATTCGGCGGTTTTTGAAGTGATTTCAGTACTTCCCAAAGCTTCATCTGTATTGATAAAAATAGCTTTTGCGCCTAAATTTTTGGCCAATTCCACATCCGTAATCCGATCGCCAATCACAAAAGAATTTTCCAGATCATAATCCGGATTGTTGATGTATTTGGTCAGTAAACCCGTTGCAGGCTTGCGTGTTGGTGCATTTTCGTGCGGAAATGTTTTGTCGATAAGCACTTCTTTAAAAACAACACCTTCATTTTCAAAAGCTTTCATCACCAAATTATGAACCGGCCAAAAATTAATTTCCGGATGAGAATCGGTTCCTAAACCATCCTGATTTGTCACCATTACCAATTCATAATCCAATTCGGCAGCAATTTTTCCCAGATATTGAAAGACTTTCGGATAAAATTCCAATTTCTCAAAACTGTCTAATTGATAGTCGCTTGGTTCTAAAACCATTGTTCCGTCTCGGTCTATAAACAATACTTTTTGCTTCATTTTACAAATCTTTTAATGCTTTAATCAATTTTATATTTTCGCTGATTGTTCCAACAGTCAAACGCAAACAATTTTCACACAAAGGCTGCGTGGTTCTGTTTCTGATGACAATCCCTTTAGCAATCAATTCGTTGTATCTTTTATTAGCATCATCTACTTTGACCAAAATGAAATTCGCTTCGGTCGGATAAATTTTTTCCACGAATTTCACTTCTTTCAATATTTCAAGCAACGCTTCTCTTTCTGTTATAATCGATTCAATTTCAACTATAATGCTTGCTTTATCGTTCAATCGTTCCAAAGCCCTTTTTTGGGTCAATGCATTGACGTTGTAAGGTGGTTTAATTTTGTTTAAAACCGAAATAATTTCTGAAGTGGCATAACAAATCCCCAAGCGAATTCCTGCCATTCCGTAAGCTTTCGACAAAGTTTGGGTGATGACCAGGTTTGGATATTCATCAAATTCGTTTATCCAGCTTTCTTTTTTTGAAAAATCAATATAGGCTTCATCAATCACCACCAATCCATTAAAATTTTGCAATAAATACACCACGCTTTCATCAGAAAATGTATTTCCGGTCGGATTGTTTGGCGAACACAAAAAGATTATTTTGGTGTTTTCGTCAACAGCTTCTAAGATTTTTTCAATTTGCGGCTGAAAATCATCAGAAAGCAACACCTCCCTGTTTTCTACCGCATTGATATTGGCCAAAACCCCATACATTCCGTAGGTTGGCGGCAATGTGATGACGTTATCTGTTTTTGGTTCGCAAAAAGCCCGAAACAATAAATCCAGCACTTCATCGCTTCCGTTTCCCAATAAAATTTGGCTTTCCGAAATTCCCTTTAATTTTGACAATACCGATTTTACCGTTCTTTGTTGCGGATCTGGATAACGATTTACGCCATTTTCAAACGGATTTTCATTGGCGTCCAAAAAAATCATATCGGCAGTGTCAAAATCCTTAAATTCATCGCGTGCCGACGAATAAGGTTTCATTTGCTTCACGTTTTCCCTGACCAAATTTTGTATGTTGAAACTATTTTTCATTATTTAGTTCTTTTAATCGAAGTGTCACCGCAGTTTTGTGCGCATCCAACCCTTCCGCTTCCGCCATCAGCTCGATGGTTTTTCCAATATTTACAATCCCTTTTTCCGAAATTTTCTGAAAGGTCATCGATTTTAGAAAAGAATCGAGATTTACGCCCGAGTATGCTTTTGAATAACCGTTGGTCGGTAAGGTATGGTTGGTTCCCGAAGCATAATCCCCGGCACTTTCAGGCGTATAATTTCCAATAAAAATCGATCCTGCATTTTCAACATTGTCAATATAAAAATCGTTGTCTTTGGTACAAACAATAAAGTGTTCCGGACCGTATTCGTTAATCATTTCCATCGCAATCTCTTTGGTTTCCACAAAAATTAACTTCGAATTTTCTATGGATTTTGAGGCTATTTTTTTGCGGGAAAGCAATGGCAGCTGGATTTCAATTTGTTTTTCAACTTCATTCAGCATTTCTATGGAAGTCGACACCAAAATAACCTGGCTGTCGGTTCCGTGCTCTGCCTGGCTCAATAAATCGGAGGCCACAAAACTTGCATTGGCTGAATCATCGGCAACAATTAACAATTCGCTCGGACCGGCAGGCATGTCAATGGCCACGCCGTATTTGGTTGCCGATTGCTTTGCAACCGTCACACACTGATTTCCCGGACCGAATATTTTATAAACTTTCGGAATGGTTTCCGTACCAAATGTGAGTCCGGCAATGGCCTGAATTCCGCCTACTTTTAAAATTTTTGTAATCCCGCAAAGTTGGGCAGTGTAAAGAATGGCCGGATTGATTTCTCCTTTTTTGTTGGGCGGCGAACATAAAACAAGCGCTGCGCAACCTGCAATTTGAGCCGGAACTGCCAACATCAACACCGAAGAAAATAACGGTGCTGTGCCTCCCGGAATGTACAAACCAACTTTCTGGATCGGTCTTTTTTCCTGCCAGCATTCCACGCCTTCAATGGTTTCCACAAAAACTTTGGGTGTTTTTTGGGCCAAATGAAATTTTTCAATCGCCTTTTTAGCCTGTTGAATGGCCGCTTTTAATTCATTAGATATCGCTTTTTCCGCTTCAGAAATTTCTTTTTCGGAAACACACAAATCA
>JAWOHJ010000291.1:0-5214 GCA_046485225.1 Lutibacter sp.
ACTTAACAGCTCATTTGAAACCATACCGCCGCCAACGATCAATTTTTTAATTTTATGAATATCAGCCAAAGAATTATGCAATTGCATAGGAACCATTGCAGAAAAATCGTAGATTTTATCACTATTTTTTAACGGATTTGAAGTTGGCTCAACAATATCCAAATGCCAGCCCAACGTTAGCGCCCGTACCAGCATCATTTTTCCGGCAATATAATTGGTAGACATACACAACATTGCCGTGGTGTTTTCTGGCAAATTAAAATACTCGCCCGTTGCTTTGGCACTGTGTATCATATGGATTTTTTGCAGCTGAATGATTTTCGGATTTCCTGTGGATCCAGAAGTTTTTACTTCAACAAAAGAATTCTCATCAAACCAATTCCTTAAAAAATCGCTTACTTCCGCCGAAATTTCCTTGGAAAAATTGATCAATTCTTCTATGGAATTAAATGATTTTCCCTGTAATTTAAAGGCGTTATGAAATGTATTATTTTTCAATGGTTTACTCGTTTAATTATGTATTTGTTTAGTCATTTAGTTCTCAAATTGGTATTGATCAGTTTCTATTAATTTTGACTTCACTTTTCAAAGAAAAACACACCCCTAACCCCTCTCAAGAGGGGAATTATTGCGCTTAATTTTTTCTTATAATTATCAAATTTTTATCATTCCAAAATAAGTTTTCCTTCGGGGGCTAGGGGGCTTTAGGCTATAAACTCTTCTTCCTTAAATTCCAAAGGTTTAAATACGCGGCCGGATAATTTTTCTTTCCAGTTGGACCAGCCATATTTTTTTGAAAATAACAGCAAAATCAGCGGATACAACACAAATACCGGCACAAACATTTCCCAATCAATGGAAGGTTCGGAAATATCCACCAACAAAGCATCGGTTTGAAAAACTGTCCAATTTGTTGTTACCAAGACCGCCGCAACAATGTTGTTTGCCGCGTGAAAACCCAAAGCCAGTTCCGTGCCTTCATCCATCAAGCTGAAAATTCCCAGCACCAAGCCTGTTCCGATATAATACACCATGATAAACCACCCCAATTTCTCCACTTCCGGATTTAATCCGTGCAACAAACCAAAGATTGCCGATGTTAAAATGAGCGGCGCAAAAGAATTTTTAAACCAGGTTCCGAAACCCTGCATTAAATAACCCCGAAACAACAATTCTTCCATACTGGTCTGGATGGGTAAAAACAAAAACGATACAAGCAATAAAGTGAAAAACGGAACAGGTTTAAAATTCCAAACAAAATCTTCGGGCGCCATAAAATAGCCAATGGTCACCATAAAAAGCCCAACAATTCCCCAAACTGAAAACGCATAAAAAAATCTTCCCCAATCTACTTTTTCCCTGCTGGTAATTAGCGTCACTATTTTTCTTTTATGAATTAATTTTATACCTAAAAACAAGAACAGCAATCCGAAGAAAAAAGTAGCAATCACCAATAAAAGATACAAATTAGCATTTATTCCTAAATCGGCAAAATTTGTGCCGGCAGAAAGCATCAAAGTTTCCATATCGCCCGCATATATATAAGCGACTAACGTTAAAGGAATAATTCCCAAAAATTGCCAGCCAAAAATCAATAACATAAACGTGAGCAGATAATCTGTCCAATCATTTTTTCCTTTGTAAGCTTGTTGTATAAATTTCATTTTTATAATTTAACGTTCCATTTAATTTTGTTGTTGTAATGTAAATTCTCTCCATTTACCTCTAGCGGACTTTCAAAATTGTTGGTAAACAAGCTTCCGGTTCCCAAGCCTTGCGGCAAGTTGTTTTTTAAGGTGTAAGTCCATTGCGCAATGGCGTTTAAGCCAATATTGCTTTCCAAAGCCGAGGTAATCCACCAGCCGATATGTTGTGCTGATGCCAACTGAATCCATTCGGCACTGCCTTTAAATCCGCCCACCAAACTGGGTTTCAAAATGATGTATTGCGGCTTTATTGTTTGTAGGATTTCCTGCTTATCTGTTACATTAAAAACACCAATTAATTCCTCATCCAACGCAATAGGTAATGGCGTTTTTGCACACAATGCGGCCATTTCAGCAATTTGTCCCTGCTTTATGGGTTGTTCAATGGAATGAAGTTCGAAATCGGACAATCTTTTTAATTTTTCAAAGGCTTCTGACGGAAGAAATCCGCCGTTTGCATCAACCCTGATTTCAATTTCTTTGGAAGAAAATTCTTTTCTGATGCTTTTCAGCAGCGAAATTTCAGATTCAAAATCAATCGCGCCAATTTTCAATTTTAGGGTTGAAAAACCGGCAGCCAATTTTTCCCGGATTTGTTGTCGCATAAACGCTTCCGTTCCCATCCAAATTAAACCGTTTATTTTTATGGAATCTTTTGACTCGGTAAATTTTGAAGGAAACAATTCAAACGGATTTTCGCTTTTTACTGATAAAAAAGCCTGCTCCAATCCGAATTGTATAGAAGGAAATTCTATGAGTTCTTGCAATAATTCAACTAAATTTTGATTGATATTTTGGCAAAGCCAGGTTAATTTGGCTTCATAATCCGGTCTGTCGTCGACGCTCAATCCATTAAAAACCGCACATTCTCCATAACCAACTTTATCGCCATCAACCACTTTTAAAAAATAGGTTTCTTTGGTGCTTAAAACACCTCTTGAAGTGCCGCTTGCCTGCTTAAAATTCAGGATATATTTTTGAAAAAATGCGTTCATTTATTTTATTAAATGCGAAAGATACAAAATTTGAAAATTTATTTTATATTGGCAAAAGAAATAAAACCTGCTTTATGGACCTGCCGCAGATACCAAATTTAATTTATTATGCGATTCCTTTTTTTATCGTGACGGTGATTATTGAAGGCATTGCCATCTTCAAAAAAGATCCTGAAAGCTACAACATCAAAGATACTTTTGCTTCTTTAAGTATGGGTATTGGCAATGTTTTGTTCAATTTGTTAAGCAAAATAATTGTGGTTTTTGTGATCACTTTTTTATACGAAAATTTTAGATTGGCAACCATTCCTTTTGTTTGGTGGGCCTGGTTGTTGATTTTGTTTGCTGATGATTTTTGTTATTATTGGTTTCATAGGATTGGGCACGAAAGTCGGTTTTTTTGGGCATCGCACATCATTCACCATTCTTCGCAGAAATATAATTTAAGTACCGCGTTGCGCCAAACCTGGACTGGAGGATTCTTTAGTTTTGTTTTTTATCTGGCTTTGCCAATATTCGGTTTTCATCCTTTGATGATTTTTACCCAGATGGCGGTCAGTTTAATTTATCAGTACTGGATTCATACCGAATTAATTGACAAAATGCCCCGATGGTTTGAAGCTGTTTTCAATACGCCATCGCATCATCGGGTGCACCACGGATCAAATCCTTTGTATCTCGACAGAAATTACGCGGGAATTCTTATTATTTGGGATAAATTATTTGGCACTTTTCAGCCGGAACTAAAGGAAGAAAAAGTTGTTTACGGATTGCATTCAAACATCAATACCTACAATCCCATAAAAATTGCATTTCACGAATGGATTGACGTTTTTAAAGATGCTTTTTCAGCAAAAACTTCTTTTGTAAAAAAACTTGGTTATTTCACTAAACCTCCGGGCTGGAAACACGACGGCTCTGGATTGCTTTCAGAAGATTTAAGAAAAGAATGGCTTATGAATCAACAAAAAAATACTGCCATTAATCAGAATTAAAGCTAAAAATTGTTAGTCTATAATTTTAAACTATCGCCAATTTTTAGCAAATGCAACTCTTTTTTTGCTTTGGCAAACTTTATAAAAGCTTCTTTATGGTCTATTTTTATGTAGCCAAAAGTATCAAAATGAACGCCTAAAATTTTATTGCAGCCCAAAAATTTAGACGCTATGATTGCTTCATCTACACCCATCGTGAAATTATCACCAACCGGCAAAATTGCCAAATCCAGTTCACCCATTACCTGGGGAATTAATTTCATATCATAAGTTAAAGCGGTATCGCCCGAAATATAAATCCTATGATGACTGGTTTCAATGACAAAACCTCCCGGTTGTCCGCCATAACTTCCATCAGGAAAAGAACTGGAATGAATGGCATTTGTATAATGCACTGTTCCAAAATCAAAAGTCCATTTTCCTCCGTGGTTCATAGGATGCCCTTTAATTCCTTTGCCTTCAAAATGAGTAACAATTTCAAAATTGGAAATTACTGTGGCGCCAGTGCGTTTTGCAATGGCTTCAACATCCAAAATATGATCCTGGTGTGCGTGGGTTATTAAAATATAATCGGCGCGTAATTTGTTTACATCAATGTTTTTTGCCAATTCATTACCTGTAATAAAAGGGTCAATTAACAGAGTTTTGTCTTTTGTTTCGATACTTAAACTTGAGTGACCTAAAAAAGTAATTTTCATAATGGGAAGTTTGTTAGTGATACTCTGCAATTTAATAAAATAAATCCATAAAAAAACCACGAAAAACGAATTTTCCGTGGTTTCCAACAAACAAATAAGTAAAGTTTATGAATTAAAACTTATACTTGACGTAGGCAGTGAAATTTCTGCCAGTTTCGTAAATACGTCCTGCGGATGTATTTGAATTTTGATAAGAATAGTTTAAATGTTCATAATAAGCCTTGTCAAAAATATTCAATACCGCAAATCCGATTGAAAAATTATCGAACGGCGTTACTCCGGCTCGTAAATCCATGGTTCCAAAACCTGGGGTTTCCTGTTCCATAAATGAAGCAGAAACCCTGTCTTGTTCAGCCACCAATCGCGAACTTAACGCTACCCAAAAGTTATTTTCTTCAAACTTAACGCCCAAGTTTGCCATAAAAGGCGGAATTTGTGCCAATGGCTCGTCCAAATCTTCATTTTGGGCTCGTGTATAGGAAAGTTCAGATGTAAATGACAATTTATCTGTTGCCCTCACATTAAAATTAAACTCGAATCCTGTTTGCGAAGCTTTATCAATATTGATAAATTGTTTGGCAAAAACCGGTGGCGTAGTTGGCATAAATTTTCTTGGAATAGTTGGATTAACCACCCCATAAATATAATCTTCCAAAAAGGAATGAAATACCGATGCGCCAACTTCAAAAGAATCAAATTTCTTTGAAAACGAGAGTTCAATTTGGTTATTAATTTCAGGTTTTAAATTAGGATTCCCAACATATTCATAAGGATCCACGCCAACGTTAAAATGATTGATAAAACGTTCTGTCATTGATGC
>JAWOHJ010000294.1:0-4939 GCA_046485225.1 Lutibacter sp.
CAAATTCGCTCATTGCTTTAGGCAAATTTAACTCATGAGCCAATCGAATATCAGTCGGAATTGTTTTATCGATTAATTCATCTAACGATTGAACACCAATAGTGGCAACCATTTCTTTCACCTCATTTTCTCGAGGTCCAATATGTCTTAAAACAAAGGAATCTGTTCTCATTTATGTTTTGGTATTTTTTTATTTAATGATTCCAAATTTAATGAAAATAATAGAATTCACATGCCATTCAAATTACTTAATTATAATATTTTGTTAACCATGAAATTCATTATAATTTCGAATCGGTACTTTTGTAATATGCGGTTGTTTAAAAAATTATTTGATTTTTATATTTTTAGTAATATTCATGTTGCCTTGGCCGGATTTTCATTGACGAAAATCACGCTGATTAACTTTGGATTAGCACACCGTTTTACACCATTATTTGTCGCTTTTTCTATTCTGATTTCCTATAATTTTATTCGATTCTACGAAATTAAAAACAACAGGTTGAAATGGTTCAAGGACTGGTTTTTTATGAATTTAAAAGAAATATTGCTGTTGATGATGTTATCAATTTTGGGACTGACATTTATTTTATTTTTTACCGATTTTAACCTAAATTCACTTTTGATATTGATTCCCTTTGCCTTTATGACGTTTTTTTATACAATTCCAATAGTTAAAATTGGAAAATTGGAGGTTTCATTCCGTAATTTCCCGATGGTGAAAATTTTCAGTATTGCAATAGCTTGGGCAGGCATTTCGGTATTTTTTCCTTTGTATGAAGCTAATTACCAATTTACTTCCGCAGTTTATCTGGAATTTTTTCAGCGGTTTTTATTTCTGTTGGCAATTACAATTCCTTTTGACATTCGTGATATGGCCATAGATTCAAAATCGTTAAAAACCTTGCCCCAATTCATAGGAATAACTTCTTCAAAAGTTTTGGGAATTTTACTGTTGTTTGGTTTTGTTTTGTTGGAAATTTTCAAAGAAAATTTTACGTATATTGGTTTTTTGATCGTGCTGATAATTTCAATGATTTCCGGACTTTTCTTATGGTTTTCGTCGCCAACAAGGTCGCGGTATTATACCAGTTTTTGGGTGGAATCAATTCCCGTAATTTGGTTGGGAATGCTTATTTTTATCAAATTTTAAAAGTTTAATCGCGTTATATGGATAATAAAAACAAAAAATATTTTGAGGTAAATAAAGAAACCTGGAACAAAAAAGTGGGTATTCATATCAAATCAAAGTTTTATGATGTTGAAGGCTTCAAAAAAGGAAAAACTTCCCTAAACAAATTTGAATTGGAAGAAATGGGCGAGGTGAAAGGCAAATCGCTGTTGCATTTGCAGTGTCATTTTGGCCAGGATACTTTGAGCTGGAGCAGGCTGGGAGCCAAATGTACCGGTATTGATATTTCCAATGAAGGCATCAAAAACGCAAAAATGTTAAATGATGTACTGGGTTTGGACGCCACTTTTATTGAAAGCAATTTGTATGATGTTCCCAAAAATGTAAAAGGAAAGTTTGATCTGGTTTTTGCCTCTTACGGCGTTATTGGCTGGCTGCCCGATTTAAAAACCTGGGGTGAAATTATTGCCAAAAAACTTAAAAAAGGAGGCGTGTTTTATTTGATTGAATTTCACCCCATTGTTTGGATGTTCGATTATTTGCAATCACCGCCAAAACTGATTTATCCTTATCAAAATAGTGACGTGATTTACGAAGAATACAAAGGCACTTACACCAATAAAGATGCTGATATTATCAGTAAAGAATATGGATGGAACCACGGTTTGGGAGAAGTTGTTTCGGCATTAACGGGCGCCGGACTTCATATAGATTTTTTGCACGAATTTGAAAAATCGCCTTATAATGTGTTGCCTGAAATGGTGGAAACTGAAGATGGAATGTTTGTGCAAAAAGGTGGTGAAAAATTATTTCCGTTGCTCTATTCCATCAAAGCAACTAAAAAATAAAGGCTTCCGATTTGGAAGCCTTTTTATGGAAATTTACTTTAAAAGTTTTTCGATTTTTTCTCTTTCTTCTTCCGCCAAAGCGCCGTCAACTAAAATTCTGCCGCTGTATTCATCGGTAATGATTTTTTTACGACTTGAAATTTCAACTTGTCTTTGTGGTGGAATGGTGAAAAATGATCCGCCTGAAGCGCCTCTTTCAATAGAAACAACCGCCAATCCATTTTTTACGTTTGTTCTGATTCTATTGTAGGCCGACAATAAATTGTCGTCAATTAATTCAGCGTATTCTTTAGATTTTTCCAGCAAAATATTTTCTTCTTTTTCGGTATCGCTCATGATATCGTTCAATTCAGCAGCCTTGTGTTTAAGCAATTCTTCTTTTCTTGCAAGGTTTACTTTTGTACCTTCAATCACTTCGTTTTTTTGCTCAATCTTGGCTCTGTGCTCTTTAATTCTTTTTTCAGCCAATTCAATTTCAAGTTCTTGAAATTCAGTTTCTTTACTGATTGAATTGAATTCTCTGTTGTTGCGAACTTTCTTTTGTTGTTCTGTATATTTTTTAACCAAAGCGTTTGCTTCATCAATAACCAACTTTTTGTCGGTAATTTCTTTTTTAAGGGCAGCTACTTCTTCGTCTAAATTAACAAGTCTTTTGTTTAACCCAATAACTTCATCTTGTAAATCTTCAACTTCTAAAGGTAATTCACCTCTTACGCTTTTAATTTCATCAATTCTTGAATCAATTAATTGTAAATCATAAAGAGCTCTTAACTTTTCTTCAACAGTAACTTCTTTGCTTTTAGCCATATTATAAGTAATAAATTGGATTTGTATTTTTTTGTGATAAAATGATTGCAAAATTAGGAAATTTTTTTGTAAGTATATCAACTAAAAGATTTTTTGTGAATTGTTCACTTTCGTAGTGTCCAATATCTGCAATAACCAGTTTATTTTCAGCTTTGTAAAACTCGTGATATTTGATATCTGCGGTCACATAAATGTCGGCGCCGGCTTCAATTGCTTTCTCAATGGCAAAGCTTCCGGAGCCTCCTAAAACAGCGACTTTTTTAATGGGTTTTCCCAGCAATTCCGAATGGCGAATGCCTTTTGAATTCATGATGTTTTTTAAGAAATTCAGGAATTCGGTTTCGCTTTTTTCTTCAGCCAATTCACCAATCATTCCCAACCCAATTTCCTGATTTGTGTTCTCCAAAGAAACTATTTCATAGGCAACTTCTTCATAAGGATGCGATTCAAAAAGCGCGGAGAGGATATTTCTTTCCTTATGTTTTTCAAAAATGACCCCAATTAAGGTTTCATTTTCCTGATGTAATTTTCCTTTTTCTCCATAAACCGGATTGGAATTTTCGTTACCTTTAAAAGTGCCGTAACCTTCTGTGTTAAAACTGCAATGGTCATAATTGCCAACAGTTCCGGCACCAGCGTTGAAAAGTGCTTGTCTTACTTTTTCTGCAGCGGCAATTGGTGCGTAAGTGGTGAGTTTTTTAAGTGTATTTTTTTGCGGAATCAATATTTTTTTGTTTTCCAACCCTAAAACTTCACACATTTTTGCGTTTACGCCTTCAAAAGAATTGTCTAAGGCCGTATGCATCGCATAAATGGCAATGTTGTTTTTGATGGCTTTAATCACGGCGCGGTCCACATAATTTTTGCCGTTCAGTTTTTTCAATCCTGAAAACAGAATGGGATGAAAACTTACAATCAAGTTGCAGTTGTTTTCGATGGCTTCATCAACCACTGTTTCTAAAGTATCCAATGTCACCAAAATCCCTGTGACTTCTGTGTTGAAGTCGCCCACCAGCAAACCCACATTGTCAAAATCTTCAGCATAATTTAAAGGGGCAATTTCTTCGATGCAAGCGGCAATATCTTTAATTTTCATTTTTCAAAATCATTAGGGAAACAAAGATAAAATTTACCAAAGAAAGTTTACGTATTTATAAAGAAATTTTGCGAATTGTTCGTATTTTCGCTTAAGTGAAATTTTTAAGAAAAATAGCATTTCCTTTTTCAATATTGTATGGATTAATTACAAGTTTGCGTAATTATTTATACGATGTTGGCCTGTTGAAATCTGCGCATTTTAAAACGCCTACGATTGTTGTCGGAAATTTAAGCGTTGGCGGAACCGGAAAAACGCCGCAAATTGAATATTTAATCGATTTGTTGAAGAACAACTTTAAAATTGCGGTTTTAAGCCGAGGTTATAAAAGAAAAAGCAATGGTTTTTTTATCGCAGATGAAAAGGTTTCTGCGGAAATTATTGGCGATGAACCTTTTCAAATTCATTTAAAATTTCCTGAGGCAATTGTTTGTGTTGATGCCGACAGAACCAATGGAATTACAAAATTGGAGGAATTGGAAAATCCGCCAAAGGTTATTTTGCTGGATGATGCATTTCAACACAGAAAAGTTCGGGGCGGATTTAATATACTGCTGACAACTTATGCAAATTTATATGTGAATGACACAATGCTTCCTACTGGTGATTTGCGCGAAAATGCTTCGGGAGCCAAAAGGGCACAAGCCATCATTGTAACGAAATGCCCTGCTGATATTTCAGAAACAGCACAGGCAGAAATTACCAAAAAATTACATCCGAAACCGAATCAGCAAGTGTTTTTCACCACCATAACTTATGATACACAATTAAAAGGTGATTCCATGTTGGATTTAAGCGATTTGTCAGATTACCACATTTTATTGGTGACCGGAATTGCAAATCCAAAACCTTTGACCGATTATTTAAAAAACAAAAAGCTTAATTTTAAACATTTGAATTATCCGGATCATCATCATTTCAGTTTAAATGAACTTGGGGAAATAAATGCTGCTTACGAATCGTTATCAACAACAAATAAAATTATTTTAACAACAGAGAAGGATTATGTGCGTATTTTTGGAAAACTAAAAAACTTGCATTACATCTCAATAAAAA
>JAWOHJ010000342.1:0-7879 GCA_046485225.1 Lutibacter sp.
ACCAAAATAGTGATGAGAATTTTAGTGAAATGCTCACCATATTTAACAGCAATGGTTTGGTAATTATGAATAAAATCGCCTTTTATGCCTTCCAAATCTTTGATTAATTCTCTTATCAACAAGATAAAAAACAGAAAAGCGGCGTGTGTAAAAATAATTTCTGAAAAGTTTTTATAGTAAACAAAAACCGCAAAAAACGGTAAAATGGCTAAAATTGCGGCTGAAAAAAGTCCTGTTAAAGGATATTTTTTTAGTTTATGCGAATAAAACCAAATTAAAAAAATATATACCGAAAAAAATAATGCCGCTCTCCACGATACCAAAAAAGCAAAAATGACCCCTAAAAAATTTAACACAAAGTAGATTTGCAATTTTGTTTTTTGGGTAACAATGGAATCTATGGTGGCTTTTACAGGTCTGTTAATTTTATCCGCTTCAAAATCGTAAAAATTATTAATGATATAACCGGAAGCAATCACGCAAATAGATGATAACACTATAAAATATAGGTTGATGTCGAGCAAAACGTGTCGCAATGTTTTTTCTGGAGAAAAAATAAAAATGGACGCCAGGTATTGCGCAATCACAATAAGTGCAATATTGTAACCTCTGACAACCGAAAACAAACTCAGCAACTTTATGTAAAGCGGTGCGTTTTTTTTGCTGTTCTTTTTGGCTATTTCGAGTAAATCCATGTTGAGATGAAATAAAATTCAACAATAAAACTACTGATAAAACTTTATTTTTTTGTGATTGTTTTGTTAAAATCTATAAACCAATTCCAGTTTATAATCTTTTAGAAGGATTTTTGCCTGATCGTAATCTTCCGTAAATCCTAAGATATAACCGCCTCCGCCTGAGCCGCATAATTTTAGATAATATGCATTCGACTCAATGCCATTTTTCCATATTTTATGAAAAGCTTTAGGAATCATCGGCTTGAAATTGTCCAAAACAACTTTTGAAAGCAGCTTTACATTTCCAAATAATGATTTCGCATTTCCGCTTAAAAAATCTGCAATACAGGCATCGGTATGTTTTGCAAAATCTTCATTTAACATTTTTCTGAACCCTTCATTTTTCATTTTATTCATGAAAATAGTGATCATCGGTGCAGTTTCTCCAATGATTTCAGAATCCAATAAAAACACAGCACCTTTTCCTTCTTTTTGGGATGGAATTCCGGTGGCTTCTAAATTGTCTTTGGAATTGATTAAAATTGGGATGCTCAAATAAGAGTTTAGAGGATCCAACCCAGAGCTTTTACCGTGAAAAAACGATTCCATCAACGAAAAAATACTTTTCAGCTTCAATAATTTTTCTCTGGTTAAATTGTCTAACACCGTAATTTTATCGTTGGCATATTTGTCGTAAATCGAAGCCACCAATGCGCCAGAACTTCCTACGCCGTATCCTTGTGGAATACTGGAGTCGAAATACATACCGCTTTTAATATCGGCTTTAAATTCATCCAACCTGAAACTTACCAAATCCTGGGTTTCCAACTTTGACAAATAGCCATAAAACTTTTCTAAGTTGCCATTCGATTTTTTCGCGGCTTCAGTTAAAACTTTTGATTTTTTTAAAGCGCCTTGGTATACATTATATGGTATCGCCAAACCTTTGGAATCTTTAATGATTCCGTACTCTCCAAAAAGTAAAATTTTTGCGTAAAAAAGTGGTCCTTTCATTTGCTTAATTAAAAATTGAAGTTGCTCCTTCTCCAATAACGTCGCAAATATAATGATTTTCTTGACAAAATTGCATTAAGTTGCTTTTTATGAAATTGTTAACAGTTTCCTTTTCCTTCTCCGGGAACAACACGTGAACATTGGCGCCGGCATCTAAGGTAAAACAAATATTGGAATTTGTTTGCGCCCTAAAAACCCAAATTTCATTGATTATTTTTAAAGTATTTGGCTTCATCAGGATAAAATACGGATTGCTGGTCATCATCATTGCGTGTAAACTCAACGCTTCACTTTCCACAATAGCAATAAAAGCAGATAAATCACCGCTTTGAAGCACTTTTGAAATCTTTGAAATATTGCTGTTCGCTTGCTGAAAACGCTGTTTTGCAAACGGATGGTTGTGCATCAAATTGTGGCCAACAGTGCTTGAAACCTGTTTTTCACCTTCATCAACCAATAAAATGGTATCCTGGTAATTTTTAAAATTGTCGTGAATTTTATAAGGAAATGGTACACCAAATAAATCAGAACTTCCTTCAATTTCGGGATGATTTCCCCAAACGATCAGCGGACCTTCAATACTTCTGCAGGCACTTCCCGAGCCCAGTCGCGCTAAAAAAGAGGCTTTTTTGTTGAAATATTCATCGGTCATAGTTGGATTTAATGCCTTCTCCAAACTCATCACACACAAGGCCAAAGCACCCATTCCGCTGGCGGATGAGGCAATACCGCTGCTGTGCGGAAAAGAATTTTCTGATTTTATCACAAATTCAAATTCTGTCAAAAACGGAACATATTGTTCAATTCTTTTGAAAAAAGTGGCGATTTTTGGTTTGAAATCTTCCTTTTTTTTGCCTTCAAAATAAATTTCAAAACTATGGCTTCGGCTCCGCTCAGCAACCTTGCTAATGTCATGCTGAACTTGTTTCAGCATCTCAACATCTGAACTTGAATCATTTTTAGGCAGAAGTTCTCTTTTTAATTTAAACTCCAAAGTAGTCAGCGTAAAACAGGCATCTAACGTAAAACTGATGGAAGCGTTTTCAGGAATTTGTGGTTCCTGCTTACCCCAATATTTTACCAAAGCAATATTGCTTGGTGTTTTCCAGGTGAAGCTTCCGTTGTTAATATTTTCTAATGAAAAATCTTTTAAAATAAAATCGGTTTCAATCAAAACAAAAATTTTGTCAAAGATAATTGATTTGCACAAACATATTAATGTGTGTTTTTAGTTATTTTTGCTGCGATGAAAAACAAAAAGGTATTTATGTTGCTCAATGGCGCGGAACCAAAAATATTTCCGGATTTATCGGGTTACGATCTTGTATGCGCCATCGACGGCGCATACAATCATTTTAAATTGAAAAATATCAAACCCGATTTGGTTACGGGCGATTTCGACTCTATTTACGCAATTCCCAGCAGTATTGAAGTCATTAAAACACCCGATCAAAATTTTACCGATTTCGACAAAGCGTTGACCATTTTAAAAAACCGTGGTTACATTCACATTGATGTTTATGGCGGAAGCGGCAAGGAACACGATCATTTTTTAGGAAATATCAGCACTGCGCTGCAATGGAAAAATAGTTTGAAAATTTCTTTTTTCGATGATTTCGGTACTTACTTTTTTATTGAAGAACAAATTACCTTAACCGACGTTAAAGGAAGAAACATTTCTCTAATTCCTTTTCCGATTGCCCACGAAATTTTTACGGAAGGTTTGGCGTATCCCATTGTAAATGAAACGTTGACCTTCGGAAAACGGATTGGCACAAGAAATATCGCTTTTCACAATGAGGTACAAATTTCTTTTAAAGGCGGAGAATTGCTGGTTTATGTAAGCAATAGTTAAAAACAATTATTTTGGACAGAAAATTAAAACTGATTTGGGATTTTCGGGGAGAATCTTCCGAAAAAACTGCCGAACACCATTGCATTCACTTAAAGGAATTTGCCGTAATTGAAAAACTACATTTTTATGAAATCAATTTTTCTGTAATTTCAGACATACACACCATTGCTTTTATTGTGGTTGATGAAGCGGATATGAAAACCTACAGAGATGCTTTGAAACCTCATCGGGGACAGGTTTTTAATGAATAATTAAAAATTATAAAGAACAGAGAGAAGAGAGAAAAGAAAAAAGATAAATAACTTTTAACTTTTCAACAATTAACTGAAACAGCCACAATCCATCCGCCGGTCCACGCATTTTGAAAATTAAACCCGCCTGTAACCGCATCAATATTTAGAACTTCTCCCGCAAAAAACAGATTTTTATGCAGTTTGCTCTCAAAACGTTTAAAGTTGATTTCTTTTAAATCTACTCCGCCGGCAGTCACAAATTCATCTTTAAAAGTGCTTTTTCCGGTAACTTTAAAAGTACATTTTGTAAGTTGAAGCGCTAATTCTTCCAATTGTTTGTTGCTCAGTTGCGCCCATTGGAAATCGGCAGAAATTTGCGTCGCAGTCACCAGTTTTTCCCACAATCGTTTCGGAATTTCTTCAAAAACTGATCGCAAAATCGCCTGCTTTTTTGACTGTTCTTTCTTTGCATCTTTCAATTCGTTTAAAACAGTTTCAAAGGATTTCGAAAGCCAATTGACTTCAATTTCAAACTGATACTCTTTTTGATGAAATTCCACAGCGCCCCAAGCCGAAAGCTTTAAAATTCCAGGTCCGCTTAATCCCCAATGCGTTATCAACAAAGGTCCTTGTGCTTCTAAATTTGAGTTTACAACATTTACAGAAGCTTTTGGAACTGAAATTCCAGGAATATCCTTCAATCTTTCATCAGCAATATTAAAGGTAAACAAAGAAGGAACAGGATTTATGATGGTGTGTCCCAAACCTTCCAACATTGCCCAAACCTTGGCATTGCTTCCGGCTGCAACCAATAAAAAATTGGCTTCAAAAGTTTCGGAATTTGTTTTTATGATAAACTTCTCCCCATTTTTTTCAATGGCATCAACTCTTGTGCTGGTTTTAAGCTGAACGCCTGCATTTTTTGCGCTTTCCAAAAAACAATCTATAATCGTTTGTGACGAATTGGATTCGGGAAAAATACGATTGTCGTCTTCTATTTTTAATGGAACGCCTCTATTTTCAAACCATTCCATGGTGTCGCCAGTAATAAATTGATGAAACGGTCCCAACAATTCTTTTTTACCTCGTGGATAAAACTCCACCAATTCATTTGGGGTGAAACAAGCGTGACTTACATTACAGCGTCCGCCGCCCGAAACTTTTACTTTTTGCAACACATTTGGGCTTCCTTCTAAAATAATAACTTCCAAATCAGGATGCATTTCCGCGGCATTTATGGCAGCAAAATAGCCGGCTGCGCCTCCTCCAATAATGATAAATTTCTTTTGCATAATTATAGCTACAAAACCATTTTTTGATAAGGAATCACGGTTGAAAAACCTTTTTTATTAAAATAATTTGGACTGTCCTCATTTCCGGTAGCCAAAATAAAATCGCCACCCCAAGCGCCTAAGCTTTTTGTTTGTCCGAAATAATCGAAAAATAATTCAGACTGAATAGGTTTTAATTGAATTGTTTTTGAAACGATTTGCTCGTGCTCCTGCATCAACTTTTCAAAATCGGAAAATTTGCTACAGTTTATAAAAGCTTCAGAAAATTCGGATATTTGTTTGATTTCTGAAGACAGATTTCCCTTCATTTTTTTATAACGCTCAATGCCTTCCCGGCTGTTTTGTTTCTTATTCAAATGGACAAAATACAGTTGATCCTTAAAAATCGGATTGAAATTCACTTCTTCAACAACTATTTCTGAATTGTTTTTCGTGAATAAAATCGGTGAATTGTGTTGTGCGCAAGCAATGTCGTAACCGCTTCCTCCAAAAGTATTTTCCAATAATTTGTACGGATTCACCTTTGCCCAATTTGCGATGTTGTTTATTAAAGTTGAAGAAGATCCCAATCCCCAGTTTCTTGGAAAATTTAGGTTGGTTTTCACTAAAAACCCCTTTTCCGAATTTAAAAATGCAGGATTTAACTTTCTGGTTTCCATTAAAATTTTATGTAAATTTTCAGCAATCGTGTCTTTTCCGCCATCTTCATTTGCATCAAATGTCGCGTTGGCCAATCTCAATTTGGGCAAATCAAAAATTGCTTCCAACCAACATTCCCCATTTTCAGAAAAACTTTGCCAAATTAATTGCGGTTCCTGAATGGATTCAACACTTAAATCTTGTCCGTATTTGGTTGGAACCGCCAAAGATTTTGCACCGTCCAGCACAAAGTATTCTCCGGTAATCAGTAATTTTCCATTGCTGAAGTAATTATTTGTCATTGTCCTGCACCAGTTTGTTATAAGCTTCAACCACGGCATTGTGCGTAATTGTCTTGTGTTCAAAATAGTCAATTAAAAAGGCTTTTTCCTTGTTGCTGGCACCCAATTGTTTGATAATATTTGTCAAATGCATTTTCATATGGCCTTTTTGGATTCCGGCGGTTGTTAAAGCCCGCAAAGCGGCAAAATTTTGCGCCAAACCGGCCACGGCAATAATTTCCATCAATTCTTTTGCAGAAGGATTTCCCAACAATTGCAAGGATAATTTCGACAAAGGATGCAGGGAAGTCAATCCGCCAACAGTTCCCACAGCCAAAGGAATATCTATCCAAAATTTAAAAATTCCGTTTTCAATGCTGGCATTTGTCAGGCTTTTATATTTTCCAGATCGCGCGGCAAACGCGTGAACTCCCGCTTCAATAGCCCTAAAATCGTTTCCGGTAGCGATTACAACGGCGTCAACGCCATTCATAATTCCTTTATTATGGGTAACTGCCCTGTGCGGTTCCGCATTGGCAATTTGTATGGCCTGCACAAACTTTTGGGCCAAAGTTGATGAGTTTTCAGCATATAAATCTTCCACATTGCAACTTACTTCGGCGTGAACCAAGCATTCCGGAACATAATTGGATAAAATACTCATCACAATTTGGATGTCTTCTTTTTCAAACTCCTTTGCAATTACTTCCAGGCAAGAATTTATAAAATTCGCGCCCATACTGTCGGCAGTTTCAAAAGTGACGTGTATTTGGTAATAATTTTTAAGTTCTTCAGTTTTATCACGCAATGCTATGTCCAAAATACCGCCACCACGCTTGCGCATATTTTTGGTAATTGCTTCGGTAGCTTTAAAAAATTGCGCCTTTTTTGAATTGAAATAATTTTCAAGCGCCGTTTTATCGCCTTCATACATAAAATGTACCTGCCCAATTTTAGTGGTGGAAATAACCGTGGCTTTAAATCCGCCGCGAGTGCTCCAAAATTTCGCCACCAAAGAAGCTGCTGCCACCACCGAACTTTCTTCAATAACCAATGGAACGGTGTATTTCTTTCCGTTAATCACAAAATTTGGGGCAACACCAAATGGCAAATAATAATTGGTTAAGGTATTTTCAATAAAATCATCGTGTAAATTCTGTAATATTTCATTCTGATTCCAATACTGCAACAAAACCTGTCTGGCCTTCTTATCATTATTGAAGAAATGAGACATCAGCCAATCTATTTTTTCAAGCTTGGTCAATTTTGAAAACCCATTCACGTTTTTTGACATTTTTGACTAATTTTTATGAACGCCACAAAGATAATTTATTAAATAGAAAATACTGCACATTCATATATTGTTAATTTTAATGACATATTTCATACGTGATTTGCTAAATTTTTCTTAAACTTGACAATTATTTTAAGAACTCATAATTAATGAAAAAACTCCTTATTATTTTTATTGCCGTTTCCTCACTGGCTACAGCACAAAAAAAAGACATTGCCTTAGAAGAAATTTGGAATGGCTCGTTTTCAACAGAGCGCATGAATTCACTAAATTCAATGAATGGCGACTTTTATTCCCTGCTTAATTTTGACAGAAATACCAGAAGCACCACTGTTGATAAATACAGTTACGCCACTTTAGAAAAGGTTGAAACTGTTGTAAACAGCAAAGATTTAAGTGCTATCAATTCTTTTGAAAGTTATGCTTTTAACAATGATGAAACAAAATTACTGTTGGGCGTTGAGGAAGAATCAATTTACAGACATTCGAGTTTGGGCGTTTTTTACGTGTATGATTTGGCTTCAAAATCACTGCAATTAATCGATAAAGAAAAAATTCAGGAACCAACTTTTTCTCCCGACAGCAAAAAGGTGG
>JAWOHJ010000347.1:0-8260 GCA_046485225.1 Lutibacter sp.
ATCTTCATTCATAAACGACAAAACGTATTTGTGGGGCGACAGTTTTTTGGTGAGTCCGGTAGTAAAACAAGGCGTTTCTGAGCAAGAAGTTTATTTTCCTTCAAATTCAAACTGGTTTAATTTTTATACTGATGAAAAAGTTGTGGGCGGACAAACAAAAACAGTTTCCTTAAATGAAGAAAGCATTCCGGTGTATGTTCGTGGCGGTGCTTTTATTCCTAGGATTAAATCCATTCAAAATACAGGATTGTATCAATTAAAATCATTCGATTTGCACTTTTATTTTGATGAAACCGTTAAAGAAAGTGAAGGACATTTATACAACGATGATGGCGAAACACCAGATGCTTTTGAAAAAGCATGTTATGAAATGCTGACTTTTGAAAGTGAATTCAAAAACAATCGTTTGCAAATTGAAATTGATCAAAAATTGGGACATAGTTTTGAATTTTCATCAAAAGAAATTAAATTGATTGTTCATAATATTTCATCAAAACCCAAAAAAGTGAAAGGGCATAATTTTGAATGGAATAAAGAAAATAAAACCATAACTGTTCTAATTTCACTTAAAAACAGTAAAACTAAAAACTTAAAAATAAAATTCTGATTTCAATGAAAAAATATTTAACTTTAATACTGTTAGTGATAATTTTTACAGGCTGTTCTGAAATAAAACAAAATAAAAATGATGAATTGGCCGCTTTAAACGGCGCTAAAAAACCATTTCTTTGGGAAAGCGCAAACATTTATTTTTTGCTCACCGACAGATTTTACAATGCAGATACTTTAAACGATATCAATTTTAACCGAACAAAACCAACGGCGAAAATGCGTGGATTTGAAGGCGGAGACATCAAAGGAATCACAAAAAAAATTGAAGAAGGCTATTTTACCGATTTGGGAATCAACGCCATTTGGTTTACGCCAATTGTGGAACAAATTCACGACGCTGTTGATGAAGGTACCGGCGAAACTTATGCTTTTCACGGTTATTGGACCAAAGACTGGACCGCTTTAGATCCAAATTTCGGTACCATGGAAGACTTGAAAAACCTGGTGGAACTTGCCCACAAAAAAGGTATCAGGATTGTGTTGGATGGCGTTATAAATCATACCGGACCCGTAACTGCTATTGATGAAGTTTGGCCAGAGGATTGGGTGAGAACCGGTCCGCAATGTGATTATCAGACTTATGAATCTACCACAGCCTGCACTTTGGTTAAAAACCTTCCGGACATAAAAACCGAAAGCAATGAAAGTGTTGAAATTCCAAAGCATCTGGCAGATAAATGGAAAGCGGAGGGAAGATATGACCAGGAAATGAAAGAATTGGACGATTTTTTCAAAAGAACCGGTTATCCGAGAGCCCCAAAATATTACATCATCAAATGGCTGACAGATTATATTACCGAATTCGGAATTGACGGTTACCGGGCTGATACTGTGAAGCATATGGATGAAAATGTGTGGGGTAAATTTAAAAAGGAATGTAACTACGCTTTCAATTTTTGGAAAGAAAACAATGCCGAGAAAGTTATGGATACCAATGATTTTTATTTGGTAGGTGAAGTATACAATTACAACATTTCCAGTGGGCAAATATTTGAATTTAGTGATAAAAAAGTGAACTATTTTGAGAACGGTTTTAACAGTTTAATCAATTTTGAATTCAAATGGAATGCGGCTCAATTGCCTTCTTATGAAGCGCTTTTTTCAAAATACAACACTATTTTACACAATGATTTGAAAGGATTTGGCGTTTTAAACTACATCAGTTCGCATGATGATGGAGCTCCTTTCGACAAAGAAAGAACAAAAACATTTGAGTCGGCCACCAAATTATTATTGTGTCCGGGCACTTCCCAAGTGTTTTACGGCGATGAATCAGCCCGTACATTAACAATTGAAGGCACCGAAGGCGATGCCACTTTGCGATCTAATATGAACTGGGACGATATTAAAAACAATGCAAAAACCAAAGAAATTTTGGCGCATTGGCAAAAGTTGGGAAAATTTAGAAATAACCATTTATCTGTTGGTGCCGGAATTCATAAAATGATCAGTGAACAACCTTATGTTTTTCAGAGAACCTATTCTAAGGGGAATTTTAAAGATGCAGTAGTTGTTGGACTCGATTTAAAAATTGGAGAAAAGCAGCTAAATGTTGGTGCTGAGTTTATTGATAATACTGTTTTGGTTGATGCTTATTCAAACACAGAAGTTGTGGTTAAAAATGGTATGGTGAGTTTAAACACCCCATTTTCCATTGTTTTATTAGAGATGAAAAATCAATAAAAATGAATAATAGTTTAAAATTGAGCCTAGTGCTCATCAGTATATTGTTGTTTTCCTGTTCAAAAAAGAACGGTTGGCAAACAACTGTTGCTTCTCCCGACGACAATGTTAAAGTTGAATTTAAATTAACTGAAAAAGGGGAGCCAACCTATTTGGTGACTTTCAAAAATAAGGAAGTCATAAAAACATCAACTTTAGGCGGTTTCGATTTAAAAGATGCAGCTTCTTTAAAGGCTAATTTTGAAATCATAAATGCAACCGCAAGCGATTTTAATGAAGTTTGGGAAATGCCTTGGGGCGAACAAACCAAAGTTGAAAATAATTATAAGGAACTAAAAATTGAGCTTCAGGAGAAAGCAGATTTAAAGCGAAAACTGACGATTGTTTTTCGGGTTTATAATGACGGGTTGGGATTTAGGTATGAGTTTCCTGATCAGGAAAACCTCTCCGAAGTGCTAATTACCGACGAAAATACGCAGTTTAATTTAGCAGGAAATCATATCGTTTGGTGGACTCCAGGCGATTGGGATTTATACGAACATTTGTACACAACTTCAAAATTTAGTGAAATTGATGCGCTTGCAAAAGCAAACCATCCAAATTTATCAAAAACCCACATTCCTGAAAATGCGGTAAATACACCAGTAACCATGAAAACTTCAGAAGGAGTTTATTTGAGTTTTCACGAAGCAAGTTTGGTCGATTATTCTGCAATGACCTTAAAAATTGATAATGAAAATTTGGCGATGACAAGTGAATTGGTTGGATCAGAAAACACCGATTATAAAGTTAACAGAACAGTTCCCTTTCATACACCGTGGAGAACGCTTCAAATTGCAGAGAAAGCCGGTGATTTAATTGAATCAAAACTGATATTAAACCTTAATGAACCTAATAAATTAGGAGATGTTTCATGGTTTAAACCTACAAAATATACAGGTATCTGGTGGGAATTGCATTTGGGAAAAACAACCTGGGGAATGGCTTCAGGCAAGCATGGGGCAACTACTGAAAATACAAAAGCATTTATAGATTTTTCAGCAAAAAATAATATTGGGGCTGTTTTGGTTGAAGGATGGAATAACGGCTGGGATCCCAATGAAGGCGGTTTTGATTATGTGACATCATATCCTGATTATGATTTAAAAGAAGTTGTGCGTTATGGAAAAGAAAAAGGCGTAGAAATTATTATGCATCATGAAACTTTCGGAAATGTTGAAAATTACATAAAACAACAAGATACCGCTTACGCATTAATGCAAAGTTTGGGAATTCATACCGTAAAATCTGGTTATGTTGGGAAGTTGATGCCTTTAGGGGAATACCATCACGGTCAATTTATGGTGAATCATTACAACAATTCGGTGATTAAAGCGGCAAAATATCAGGTTGCCATCAATGCCCACGAACCAATTAAAGACACAGGTTTGCGAAGAACATATCCAAACACTATTTCCCGCGAAGGTTTGCGCGGACAAGAATTTAACGCTTGGGCTACTGATGGCGGGAATCCTCCGGAACATTTAGCCGTTGTGGCATTTACCGCAATGTTGGCTGGGCCAATTGATTATACGCCGGGAATTTTCGACATTAAATTTGATAAGTGGAAAAAAGACAATCAGGTCAATACCACCATTGCGCAACAATTGGCCTTGTACGTTGTTATTTACAGTCCGGTGCAAATGGCGGCTGATTTAATCGAAAATTATGAAGGAAATCCGGCTTTTCAATTTATAAAAGATGTTGGCTTCGACTGGCAAACTACTAAAGTTTTGAATGGTGAAATTGCTGATTTTGTGACCATTGCCAGAAAAGAGCGAAAAACAGACAATTGGTTTGTTGGCGGAATCACCGATGAAAATGCAAGAGAAATGGAGATCAATTTTGATTTTTTAAGTTCGGATGTAACCTATGAAGCCATTATTTATGAAGATGGAGAAAATGCACATTGGGATAAGAATCCGACTGCCATCAACATCAGAAAAATTGAAATCAACAATCAATCAAATCTAAAAGTTAAATTGGCTCCGGGAGGCGGATTTGCCATCAGTATCATAAAAAAATAAGTAAGATGAAAAAAGTTTATTATAGTCTTTTATTAGTTGTATTGGCAGTTTTTATTAATTGTAATCCCAAAAATAGCGTGCAGGAATCGGAGGTAAATGAAAAGGAAAAAAAGGAAGTGATTTATCAGGTATTTACAAGGTTATTCGGAAATACAAATACCACCAATAAACCTTGGGGAACCATAGAAGAGAATGGTGTAGGAAAATTTAATGATTTTACGGAAACAGCCCTTCAGCAGATAAAAGATTTGGGTGTTACACATGTTTGGTACACCGGTGTTTTACATCACGCAACGATTACTGATTACACCAAATATGGCATCTCCAATGATGATCCCGATGTGGTAAAAGGCAGGGCAGGTTCTCCTTATGCCATTAAGGATTATTACAACGTTAATCCTGATTTGGCTGTAGACCCAGCCAAACGTTTGGAAGAATTCGAAGCTTTGATTGACCGCACGCATCGTTTGGGAATGAAAGTGTTGATTGACATTGTGCCCAACCATATTGCACGCGGATACAAAGGATTGACCAATCCTGAAGGCGTGAGCGATTTTGGTGCAAACGACAATAAAAATGTAGAATATGAAAGAAATAATAATTTTTATTATGTTGCCGGACAGGATTTTATAGTGCCGAAGTGGCAAAATAATTACACACCATTGGGCGGGGAAATGCATCCGCTTTCTGACGGTAAATTTGAAGAAAAACCTGCAAAATGGACAGGAAATGGATCGCGTTTGGTACAACCTGATGCAAATGACTGGTACGAAACCGTTAAAATAAATTACGGAATTAAACCCGACGGCAGCAAAGATTTTGAAGAATTACCGACAGAGTATGCAACCAAAGACTATAAAGCTCATTTTGCTTTTTGGGAAGGAAAAGATGTTCCCGACTCGTGGAAGAAATTTAAGGATATCACCTTATATTGGATTGATAAAGGCGTTGACGGATTTCGTTATGATATGGCCGAAATGGTTCCTGTTGAATTTTGGAGTTATATGAATTCTGCCATTAAAATGAAAAATCCGGATGCTTTTATTTTGGCCGAAGTATACAATCCTGCCCAATACCGAGATTATATTCGCCTTGGAAAAATGGATTATTTATACGATAAAGTTGCTTTGTATGATACCATTAAAAATATTATGCAAGGTCGTGGGTTAACTGATAACTTACCTAAAATTCAAAGTGATTTGTCCGATATTGAGCACAATATGTTGCACTTTTTAGAGAATCATGATGAGCAGAGGATTGCAAGCAGTGGTTTTGCGGGTGCTGCAGCATTGGGAAAACCGGCAATGGTGGTTTCTGCAACAATCAGCACAGCGCCTACGATGGTTTATTTTGGTCAGGAAGTTGGAGAGCCTGGAAATGAAAATGCAGGATTCGGAATGCCAACACGTACCTCAATTTTCGATTATATAGGCGTACCAAATCATCAGAAATGGATGAATAATGGTAAATTTGACGGAGGTCAATTATCTTCTGAACAAAAAGAACTTCGTGATTTTTACAAACGATTGTTGAATTTCACTTTAAAAAGTGATGCTTTAATGGGTAATTATCAAGAAATTCACAGTTTCAACAGAACCCAATTAAATAATTACAACCATCGTTTATTTTCTTTTGTGAGATGGTCAAATGATGAAAAATTGATTATTATTTCAAATTTTGATGCTAAAGAAAGTTATGATCTGGAATTGAAATTGCCAAAAGAAATTATAACCTCGTGGAATTTAAATGCTGACAAATACATTTTAATTGACCAATTATACGGAACACAAAAGACCGATTTAAAAATTGAAAATGGCGAAGGCACTATCAAATTTAAACTTGGTCCTTTAGCTTCTTATATTTTTAAAGTTCAAGACAATTAGGTATTCCATTTTATGGACTAAACAGTTTTGGAAGCAAAATTTATAAACAAAATCAACACCAAAATTTAACGAATAACGCATAACAATTAAAAAAAGATAAGGAGTTTAATTTAAGCTCCTTATCTTGCTTTATGCAACGAAATCGTTATAGTGAATATTAAGCAGTTTTGTAGGCTAAAAACGCATTTAAAAGTAACTTTGTAGTAATATTTTTAACCCATGAATGAACCAATAAAAAAGATCGCAGTTTTAACTTCAGGTGGCGATGCGCCCGGAATGAATGCAGCAATTAGAGCTGTTGTAAGAGCTTGTACATATTACAGAATTGAGTGTGTTGGCGTTTACAGAGGGTATCAAGGCTTGATTGAAGGCGATTTTGAATTGCTTTCGGCACGCCACGTAAGCAATATTATCAACAAAGGAGGCACTATTTTAAAATCTGCACGTTCCAACGAGTTTAGAACAGTAGAGGGAAGAGCAAAGGCACATAACAGTTTAAAAGAAGCCGGTATCGGCGCTTTAATCGTTATTGGCGGTGACGGAACTTTTACAGGTGGCTTAAGATTTATTGAAGAGTTTAATTTTCCGATTGTTGGAATTCCCGGAACTATCGACAATGATATTTACGGAACAGACAACACGATAGGTTACGATACTGCACTAAATACAGTTGTGGAAGCAATTGATAAAATTCGCGATACCGCAAGTTCCCATAACCGTTTGTTTTTTATTGAAGTGATGGGACGTGATGCAGGTTTTATTGCTTTAAATTCAGGAATAGGCGCCGGGGCCGAAGAAATTTTGATTCCTGAAAAGGATTTGGGATTAGACAGGTTGGTGGAGTCTCTTCAGCGAAGCAAAGAAAAAGGAAAAACCAGCAGCATTGTGGTGGTTTCCGAAGGAGATAAAATAGGTAAAAGCGTATTTGAACTGGCTGATTATATCAACGAAAATTTTCCTTATTATGATATCAGGGTATCTGTTTTGGGACATATGCAACGAGGCGGTTCGCCAAGTTGTTTTGACAGGGTATTGGCAAGCAGATTGGGTGTTGCGGCCGTAGAAGCTTTATTGGACAAGTCAACAGGTGTTATGGTTGGTGTTACAAACAATCAAGTAACTAAAGTCGATTTGGATAAAGCCATAAAAATGAATAATGAAATTAATAAAGAATTACTTAAAGTCGCTGAAATAACATCAATATAAAAAAATTAGTATAAATTAAAAAATAATAGATTATGTCAACAATTAAATTAGGAATTAACGGGTTTGGAAGAATAGGAAGAATTGCTTTTAGAGTAGCAGTTGCCAGACCGAATGTAGAAGTGGTAGGAATAAATGATTTGTTAGATGTGGAACATTTGGCTTATTTATTAAAGTATGATTCAGTTCACGGCAGATTTGATGGTGATGTTGAAGTAAAAAACGGAAATTTAGTAGTTAACGGAAAAGAAATCAGAATTTCAGCCGAACGCAATCCTGAAGATTTGAAATGGGGTGAAGTAGGAGCTGAGATTATTTTGGACTGTACAGGAATTTTTACCAGTTTAGAAGGTGCTCAAAAACACATTACTGCAGGCGCTAAAAAAGTGGCCATTTCAGCACCATCTGCTGATGCACCAATGTTTGTGATGGGTGTAAACCACAAAAAAATTACTGCTGCCAATACCATCGTTTCAAATGCGTCTTGCACCACCAACTGTTTGGCGCCTTTGGCCAAAGTTATTCAAGATAAATTTGGAATTATTGAAGGATTAATGACTACAATTCACGCAACAACAGCAACACAATTAACCGTTGACGGTCCGTCAAAAAAAGACTGGAGAGGCGGCAGAAGTGCCTTAATCAATATTATTCCTTCATCAACAGGCGCAGCTAAAGCTGTAGGGAAAGTAATCCCTGAATTGAATGGAAAGCTTACAGGAATGTCTTTTAGAATCCCAACCGCTGATGTGTCAGTTGTTGATTTAACGGTTAGAACTGAAAAACCAGCGACAATGGAAGAAGTGAAAGCTG
>JAWOHJ010000343.1:0-3059 GCA_046485225.1 Lutibacter sp.
CAAATTACGTCCGACGGTGTAAACCATGAACAGTCCATTTGGTACCAACACGAAGTTACTGACATGTTGTTGTTATGTGGATTGGTAGGCAAGGAAAATTATATTAATTTTAGCGACCGTTTTTGGAAACGATTGGAATCTTCAATAGAATTTTTGGGAAGTATAATGGACGTTGGTGGAAACATGCCAATGATAGGTGATTCAGACAGTGGGCTGATTGTTCGACTCTCGGGTTCACCTGAATTTTGTGTTTATCGATCGCTGCTTGCCACAGGTGCCGTGATTTTTAATCGTAGTGATTTTAAGGCGAAGTCAAAGGCGTTTGATGATAAAAGCCATTGGCTTCTTGGCGATTTTGGCAAAAAAAAATATGAATACATCAAATCAACTTTTAAATCTCTTCCAGCGAAACGTAAATTTTCAAACGGAGGCTATTACATTCTTGGTGATAATTTTGAATCTAAAAAAGAAATTAAAATAATTGCGGATGTAGGGCCCTTGGGCTATCTTTCCATAGCTGCCCATGGACACGCTGATGCACTTGCATTTTGCCTTTTTGCGGGAGGTAATGAGTTTTTAATTGACCCTGGAACTTACGTTTACGGTTATTCAAAAAAGTGGCGTGAATATTTCCGTGGTACCTCTGCGCATAACACAGTTTGCATTGATGGCCAAGATCAATCCCTAAACTGTGGTGATTTTTTGTGGATGTCCAAAGCTAACTGCAAAGTCGAAAAATGGTACTCAAATTACAATGAAGATTATATTTTTGGATTTCATAATGGGTATTGCAGGCTTGAAGACCCGGTGTTGCATTATCGAAGCATTCGGTTTTTTAAAAAAGATAATTTAATTGAAGTTGTTGACAATTTTAAATGCAAAGCTCGGCATAAAATTGAAAGATTTTGGCATTTTTCCGAGTTTTGTGCGGTCTTTAAAAAATACAATGATATAATAGCTGAAAATAATGGCTGGGAATTAAAAATTGAGGTATCTGATAAGGGGTTGTCTAAAGTAATTTATGGGAATGAAAGTAGCCCTTACGGGTGGATATCAAGAAAATTTGATAGAAAAATAAAATCCTCAACTGCAATATACACAAATGAAATTGATGGTGATACAATTCTTAAAACAATAATAAGTGTTCAAATGCGCTAAATCATTATTGTGAAACATTAGGGCAAAAAATTAATTCGAAAAAGGGAAAATCCATTTAAATAGTGTGTTTTGAAAAAATTTAATTCCAGGGTTGAATTAAATATACTTTAAAATTTATTTTTGAAGTGCATATGAATGAACAAAAAAAACTATTGAATAGAGGTAGAATTACATTACTTAACACACCCATTGATTGTCTTTCAATGGCTTCTACAATAGCAATTGTAGATCGTGCTATTGGACAAAAAAAGCGTATTAAACATATCGTTGTAAATGCGGCAAAAGTGGTATACATGCAGACAAATAAAGATCTTTTTAACTCTGTAGTGTCTAGTGATATTATTAATGCCGATGGACAGGGCGTTGTTCTTGCTGCACGTTTTTTAGGTACCCCTCTTCCTGAACGAGTTGCCGGGATAGATTTGATGGAGAAACTGATAGAGCTGTCAAATCGTCGGAAATATAAAATATTTTTTCTTGGGGCTAATGAATTTATTGTACAAAAGGTTGTTTCAAAATACGTTGCCAAATACTCGAAAGATATTGTTGCAGGCTATCGTAATGGTTATTTTAGTCAGTTTGAAGAAGAGGCTGTTGTAAATCAAATTTCATTAAGCAACGCTGATATTTTGTTTGTAGGAATTTCTTCTCCAAAAAAAGAATTATTTTTGAATAAATATAGTAATATTTTAAAGGTTCCTTTAATAATGGGAGTCGGTGGTTCTTTTGATGTTGTCGCAGGACTGACAAAGCGGGCACCTTTATGGATGCAAAAATTTTCGCTTGAATGGCTTTTTAGATTCTTGCAAGAACCACAGAGGATGTGGAAAAGATACCTTAAAACAAATACCCTGTTTATTTACTATGTATTAAAAGAAAAGTTTAAAAAAAGGATGTTTTTAAAATGAAACTCTGTGATACCTGAATCATTCCTGTAAAATTTTATGCTGCCATACTTGGACCTCTTTTATTTAGATAAAATTATAATCGTCAAGTAGTTTATTTTTGAGGAAATATGAAATTTTTACTTGTAGGCGGAGCTAGACCAAATTTTATGAAAATTGCACCTATTAGTCGATCTGCTGAATCAATTAAAGGCTTGAAATGTCTAATCCTTCACACAGGGCAGCATTATGATTATCAAATGTCCCAATCTTTTTTTGAAGATTTATCAATTCCAGAACCCAATTACTTTTTAGAAGCAGGTTCAGGAAGCCATGCTGCCCAAACAGCCAAAATTATGGTTGCTTTTGAAAGGGTATGTGAAATTGAGCGGCCAGAGGTCGTTATCGTCGTCGGAGACGTCAATTCCACTCTTGCATGCAGTATTGTTTCAAAAAAGATGGGCATTAAGGTTGCGCATGTTGAGGCAGGTCTTAGAAGCTATGATATGGAAATGCCTGAAGAGATCAACCGTATCGTAACGGATTCCATTAGCGATTGGTATTTTGTTTCTGAAGAAAGTGGGCGAAGAAATCTCATAAAGGAAGGGAAAAATTCTGAAAAAATACACTTTGTCGGGAATGTAATGATAGACAATCTTTTTTTTCAAAAAAAAAAATTAGAAATGATTGACAAAAGGGTTATACCAACTTTTGAAATAAAAAATAAATTTGAAAAATATGCCTTTTTAACACTACATAGGCCTTCAAATGTGGATTCAAAAAATAACTTCGATGAAATAGCCTCTGTTTTGAATGAAATAGCAGAAATAATTCCAATCCTTTTTCCAGTCCATCCAAGGACTCTTAAAAATATTCAAAGGCATAAAATAAAAATGTCCGATCGAATTGTTAAAATTCCCCCGCTCGGCTTTAAAGAAGCATTGTTCTTATGGAAGGACGCTGAAATTGTATTAACGGACAGTGGAGGGCTTCAAGAAGAAACAACTGCTTTGGGGG
>JAWOHJ010000035.1:0-3255 GCA_046485225.1 Lutibacter sp.
TTTAAAAATAAAAGGCGTCGCTACAACAGCTATGGCAAAAACCAATAAGATGATTCCAATTATTTTAAATGCTTTTTTCATGATTATTTGTGTTTTTTCGATGAAATTTGGTATTTATTTTACATTCTATGTTTAAATCAATACTTACGTAAAGGTAATTCTAAAATTATAAATAGAAAAAAGAATAGAGATTATGAGTAGGAAAAATGGATTTTATATTTTCTACTTTTATAATAGGCAATCATATTCCTCTTATGCTTTGTGATACACACCCCTAACCCCTCTCAAGAGGGGAATTTAAACTTTTACCTTTAAACAATTAAACAAAAAAGCCGCAAAATTTGCGGCTTTTCTTTTTTGGGGTTTTTTGAGGTTTATTTTGAAACCTTTAAAACATCTGCAATAATTTTTACCAAATCATGTTTTGGCATTGCGCCCTGTGCCATTTGCGGCGCTTCATCTTTGGGAACAAACAACATTGAAGGAATGCTTCTGATACCAAATGCTGCAGCCAATTCCTGCTCAACTTCGGTATCCACTTTATAAATGTTTAATTTTCCAGCATATTCATCGCTTAATTCTTCTAAAACCGGCGCCACCATTTTACACGGCCCACACCAATCTGCATAAAAGTCGATAATACAAGGCACATCGCCTTCAAACTTCCAATCTTTATTTTTTTCGAAATTAAAAACTTTTTCCAAAAAAGTTTCTTTTGTCAATAATTCTGTCATCTTTTAAAATTTAATATTAATAATTAAGCAATTTTTATGCCATTCTAACAGATTGCAAAGTGAGTACAATTATTACAAAATTAAGGTAACTTATGTTACTTGTGTAAGAAAATTTGTACTTTAACGACTTCATTAACCAGTTATTAACTAAAACTTATTTATTATGAATTCAAAATTAACCATGGTCCTGCGCCTTTTGCTGGGATTAATTTTGCTTGTGTTTGGTGCAAACAAATTTTTTCAATTTATGCCTGCACCACCTATGGATGGTGCACCTGCTGAATTTATGGGGGCATTATTTGCAACCGGCTATATGTTTCCGCTCATAGCCATTACGGAAATTGTTGCCGGCGTATTATTATTAACCAATAAATGGACAGGGTTGGCCTTAATTCTTACGACCATAATCTCTGTAAACATTGTGTTGTTCCATTTGGTTTTGGCACCCGCAAGTATTGCCGCCGCGGCGGTGGTTGCTGTTTTAAATGTGGTATTAATTTATGCCAATTGGAAAAAATTTAAAACATTGTTTTAAGCATTACACCCAATCATAATAAAAAGACATATTCAGTTAGATATGTCTTTTTTTATTTAATTTTGTTTCTTGCCTAAAAATTTTAACCCAAATGAAATCACTTTTTATAATAACCCTGATTGGTATTTTAACTATTTCCTGCAAAGACTCAGAATCTCAAAAAACAACAACATTGAATTATCCTATAACAAAGAAAGTTGATACCGTCACAAATTACTTCGGTACCGAAATTAAAGATCCTTATCGCTGGCTGGAAGATGACATGTCGGCTGAAACTGCAGCTTGGGTCATTGACCAAAATAAAGTCACTTTTGATTATTTGTCAAAAATTCCTTACCGCGAAGCCTTAAAAAACCGACTGGAAAAATTGTGGAATTACGAAAAAATTGGCGCACCATTTAAAGAAGGCGACTATCACTATTTTTACAAAAATAACGGACTGCAAAATCAGTACGTGCTGTATCGTCAAAAAAATGACGAAACCCCTGAGGTTTTTTTAGATCCCAATACTTTTTCTGAAGACGGAACCACCTCATTGGGCGAGCTTTCCTTTTCAAAAGACGGAAATATGGTGGCTTATTCCATTTCTGAAGGCGGATCGGACTGGCGAAAAATTATTGTGATGGATGCCATTTCCAAAGAAATTAAAGAAGATACTATAATTGATGTAAAATTTAGCAGCATTTCCTGGAAAGAAAATGAAGGATTTTATTATTCGAGCTATGAAAAACCTAAAGGAAGTGAGCTTTCTGCAAAAACCGATGAACATCGTTTGTTTTATCATCAACTGGGAACTTCGCAAAAAAATGATGCAATTGTGTTTGGCGACACACAAAAACGCAGGTATATTACAGGAACTGTAACTGAAGACGGCAACTATTTACTGATTCGCGCCTCCATATCAACGTCCGGTAACGAATTGTATTTGAAAGATTTGTCAAAACAAAACAGTCCGATTGTAGCAATCCTTGATAATTTCGATTCGGAAACCACCTTGTTGGACAACCAAGCTGAAACTTTGTTTTTCGTCACCAATTTAAACGCGCCAAACAAACGTGTGGTAAAAGTGAATGCAACTAATGCCAAGCCACAAAACTGGGTGGATGTAATTCCCGAAACCAACAATGTGCTTACGCCATCAACCGCCAGCGGCTATTTATTTGCGAAATATATGGTTGATGCTGTTTCGCAGGTAAAACAATATGATTACAACGGAAAATTAATTCGGGAAATTGAATTGCCGGGTGTTGGAACTGCCGGCGGATTCAGCGATAAAAAGGAGGCCACCACTATTTATTATTCCTTTTCAAATTACATCAATCCGGGCTCTATTTATGCATTTACGCCTTCAACCGGAATTTCAACATTGTACAACAAACCTGCGATCGATTTCAATCCGGATCTTTATGAAACAAAACAGGTTTTCTATACTTCAAAAGACGGCACTAAAATTCCGATGATTATTTCCTATAAAAAAGGAACAGTCTTAAACGGTAAAAATCCGACTATTTTATATGGATATGGCGGATTTAACGTGAGCCTAACTCCAGGTTTCAGCATTACAAACGCGGTTTGGATGGAACAGGGCGGCATTTACGCCGTTCCAAATTTACGCGGCGGCGGCGAATACGGAAAAACCTGGCATGATGCAGGGACAAAATTTAAGAAACAAAATGTGTTCGACGATTTTATTGCAGCTGCGGAATATTTATTTGAAAACAATTATACCTCATCTAATTATTTAGCCATAAGCGGCGGCTCTAATGGGGGGCTTTTAGTAGGCGCAACAATGACGCAACGGCCCGATTTAATGAAAGTGGCTTTGCCGGCTGTGGGCGTTTTGGATATGCTGCGTTACCATACTTTTACCGCGGGCGCAGGCTGGGCGTATGATTATGGCACTTCGGAAGATTCAAAAGAAATGTTTGCTTATTTGAAAGGCTATTCGCCGGTGCATAATGTAAAGGCTGGTGTTGCATATCCAGC
>JAWOHJ010000038.1:0-5482 GCA_046485225.1 Lutibacter sp.
TTTTTAAACCCGAACCATTCAAATTAATACGGTACAAATTTGAAAAATAAGGATCTTGATTGGTGTCAACGCCATTTGCCGTAAAATAAATTACGCGTTCTTTTTCATTAATATTTTCAAAATCATCAACGTGAAAAGAACCTTTGGTCACCTGCTGTTTTAAAGTTCCTTTGGCATCATACAAATAAAAATGCGCCCAGCCGTCGCGTTCCGACCAATGTAAGATTTCCTGTTCATTGTTGAACAACACTAAAGGTTTTGATTCAATATAAGTGTTAAATCTCTCTTCAATTAAAACAGTTACTTCGCCTGTTGTAATATCAGCTACGCAGATATCAAATTTTTTTCGATCTCTGCTGATGGTGTTAAAATAAATTTTCCCTTTATTTGACAATAAAATTGCAGGCTTAAACTCATCATCGGCATTTGATTTTTTTTGAGGCGCTCTGTAAACCGATAAACTTTGTTGTTTTACGGTATCCAATTTTACCTTGGTTACACTTTTGGAAGGAATATTGAAAATCAATAATTCATTTTTAGAGAATTCCTTTTCGCCTGGCATATGGTATTTATAGGTTTCTAACGTTGGTCTATTTTTGGCAACCGAATTGATTACCCATAAATCCTTAAGTTCTCTATCATCAGATTTTTGGAATATGAAATTTTTGGAATCGTGAGACCAAGTTCCCCATATTCCTTTTCTTTCGTCCTTTTTTTCTTCTTTTGTTTCGTTATTTTCATCCCTGCTTCCGCTACCGTAGCCATAATTTTCAACACCGTCTGTTGTCCATTTATTTTCAACAATGGTAGAATCTTTTTCGTTTTTAACGGCTTTTAAAAAGTTTTCTTTGTCCATCCAGTACAAATTGTAGTTCTTTGAAAAAAGTACAATAGAACTGTCGGGCGCAATATTTGGCCAGCGTTTTAATTTTTCATCTTCCTTTTTATTGTCGATAATGGTCAATTTGTTATCGCCCAATTTATACTCAAGGTGATACACTTTTTTCTCCATTTTAGGCTGCTTCTTTTTGTCTTTTTTAACCGTAGTTGAATCATTTACAACCTCATCTTTTTTCTTGTCGGCTTTTACATTCTTTTCAACAACTGCTACTTCTTCGGTTGAAGTGATTCTGAAACGAATGGCGGTTTCATTTTTAACAAATTTAAAATCGAATTTCGGCAGATGTTGCGCATCGTATGGGTCTTTGGTAATTTCGGTTAACCACTTTGCCATTTTTTCGTTGTCAAATAATTTTGTTTTGGATCTTTGGTCTGCATCAACTAAATAATAATTGGAACCGGAAGTTGTTTTATACTGATACCAAAAACGGTTTCCGTTTTTTAGCCAATGCGGTTCAACCGTAGTTGAATGAACCAATTTAGCCAGATTATCGGGTGAAAATTTGGCTGCCAACCGGTAATTTGGTGATGGCGTAAGATTATTTTCAACGGTGTTAGCTTTAAATTGTGCGTAAATAAAATTGGTGCTTAGTAATAATAAGAGGAATAATTTATAAAATTTCATACGAGTTTTGGTTAATTAAATATTTGAGCTAAAGTTCTTTAAAACTAATCATTTATCAAAACTTAAAATCATTTATTTTGCACAAAAAAAGTCCCAGTTTATTGAACTGGGACTTTTTAAAAAATTATTTTTTTTGATATTTAATCGGCAAGCACAATCACATAATTTTCCTTCATTTCAATGGTGCCACTTTTAATTGGGAACGAATATTCACCTTTGATATTTGAAAATTTACTTTCAAATAGTTCGTCAATTGTGATGTTTGCGCCCTTAAATTTTACCTCGCCTTCAATAAGTAATGAAACTATTGGAGCGTGATGATTTAACAACTGAAATTTGCCATCACTTCCGGGAAGTGTCACTACATCAACTTGTGTGCGTAATATGGTGGCTTCTGGTGTTACTATTTCTAAAATCATTTTTATATTTATTAAGTATTGAGTATTCAGAATTGCTCACTGAATACTGCAACTGATAACTGTTTTAAGCTTCCGCTAACATTTTTTCTCCAGCGTCAATAGCTTCTTGAATTGATCCTCGCAGGTTAAATGCAGCCTCAGGATATTTGTCAAGTTCACCATCCATAATCATATTAAATCCTTTGATGGTGTCTTTAATATCAACCAAAACACCTGGAATTCCTGTAAATTGCTCAGCAACGTGGAATGGTTGCGACAAGAAACGTTGTGCTCTTCGCGCTCTGTAAACCACTAATTTATCTTCTTCGGATAACTCTTCCATCCCTAAAATGGCGATAATATCCTGCAGTTCTTTATAACGTTGCAACAATTCTTTTACGCGTTGTGCGCAATCGTAATGTTCGTGTCCTAAAATATCGGCTGTTAAAATTCTTGAGGTGGAATCCAAAGGATCCACGGCAGGATAAATGCCCAACTCAGCAATTTTACGCGACAATACCGTTGTGGCATCCAAATGCGCAAAAGTTGTTGCCGGAGCTGGATCCGTTAAATCATCCGCAGGCACATAAACTGCCTGAACTGAGGTAATAGATCCGTTTTTTGTTGAAGTAATACGCTCTTGCATGGCACCCATTTCTGTTGCCAATGTTGGTTGATAACCTACTGCAGAAGGCATACGTCCCAACAACGCAGATACTTCTGAACCCGCTTGTGTAAAACGGAAAATATTGTCAACGAAAAATAATACATCTTTTCCTTGTCCTTCTCCTGCACCGGCACCATCACGGAAATATTCTGCAATGGTCAATCCAGATAATGCAACACGTGCACGTGCTCCCGGAGGTTCATTCATTTGTCCGAAAACAAAAGTCGCTTTTGATTCTCTTAATCCTGCTTTGTCCACTTTAGACAAATCCCATCCGCCTTCTTCCAAAGAGTGCATAAAAGCATCGCCATATTTTATAATGCCCGATTCCAACATTTCTCTTAAAAGGTCATTTCCTTCACGTGTTCTTTCACCAACACCTGCAAATACAGATAAACCACCGTGACCTTTTGCAATATTGTTAATCAGCTCCATCAGCAATACCGTTTTACCAACACCTGCACCACCAAATAATCCAATTTTTCCGCCTTTTGCATAAGGCTCAATTAAATCGATTACTTTAATACCTGTGTATAAAACTTCTGTTGAAGTAGATAAATCTTCAAATTTTGGTGCTTGACGGTGAATTGGTAATCCGTTTTCACCTTCTTTCGGCAAATTCCCCAATCCGTCAATAGCATCTCCGATTACGTTAAATAAACGTCCGTAAATATCTTTTCCAACAGGCATTTGAATTGCTTTACCTGTGGCAACAACTTCGGTTCCTCTACTTAAACCGTCGGTTGAATCCATAGAAATGGTTCTAACAGTATCTTCACCAATATGAGATTGTACTTCTAATACCAACAACGAACCGTCTTTTCTGGTGATTTCCAAAGAATCGTATATTCTAGGAAGTTCAACGCCAGTTTCAAATTCAACGTCTATAACCGGTCCAATAATTTGTGCAACTCTACCTGTAACTTTTGCCATTACTTTAACTATTTATTTTTTAGATATTTACTCTTTTGGGCTTATCCTTTATTTTCAAGGTGCAAAGATAGTTTTTTGATTTTATTTTGAAAAACAAAATATGCGTTTAATTAAAAAAAAACGCCCTAAAAATTTAGGGCGCTTTTTTTTTAAAACTATTTTGATTTTTAAGGATTAATAGTCCAAGACACAAAATATTGTGAGCCTATTTTTCCAACGCCCGGTGCGCTGTAATATTCTTTTCCTCCAATATTTGCGCCACCTACTTTAAATACCGATTTCCATTTATGAACGGTATAATTAACTTGAGCATCAACTACAGTTCGTGCATCAACCGTGGCATTCACAAATGTTGATTCCCAGTAGTACTCATCATTCCATCTTACATTGACATTGAATCCAAGATTTTCGATAACATCTGTGTTTCCGAAAGAAACTTTAACTTTATGTTCTGGGGTATTAAATCCGGCTTCATAATCAGGATCTGTAGCTTGATCAAACTCAAATTTAGCATACGTGTAATTAACACCAAAACTATAATTGCCCATTACTTTTGTGTCTACACCTACCGTTGCGCCATAAGAGGAAATGTCGGCTGGTGAATTTGTATAAACCTGAAATGGTTTGTAATCTCCCTGGCTTAATGCTATTGCAGCTGGTGGTGCAGGCATTGTTGAAGGATTAAAATCAGAAAAATCAGCTTTTCCATAGTAAGGCACCAAAACTGTTTTGTTACCAATAAAGTCTTCATATTGATTATAGTAAGCACTCATATCCAATGACAATCTTCCAAAACCTGCTCTATAGCCAACTTCATATGCAGTTACTTTTTCAGGTTTTACAAGGCTAAAGTTAGATTTGGCTGGAGCTCCTGACATTACAGATGATAAAGAAAATGAATTCTCATAAGCTGCTCTTCCCACCAATTCAACTGTGCTTGCTCCTCCATTAAACATTCGGCCAGTTGGACTAACCGTTAATGGGTCTGTAGTATAACGATCTAAATTGTCTGGTGCAGAACCTACCAAGATAGCGCGACCGGCATCTAAACCAATGTATTGGTCTTGAGTAGTTGGATTTCTGAAACCTGTTTGAAATGAAGCTCTTAAGTTACGGGTTTTTCCTTGTCCCAAAGAATAAGAAAGCGAAACTCTTGGCGAAACATTTCCGTCAAAGTTTTGTGCTTTATCGTAACGTAATGATCCAGTAAATTTCAAACGGTCATCAACAAATTTCTTTTGCAATTGCATATAGGCACCATATTCTTCATAATTAATTGGACCGTCATAATCTGTAAAAATTGTCCCTGACGAGTTCAAAGAATATTGTCTCCATGAACCACCAACCTGGATATCAGCAAAATCAATTGCGTCTCCAAAATTATAATTGGCATCTGTATGATAAATTTTTGATGCATCCTGAAATTTTGCTCCAGTCGATAAATTCGGATCAGAAGTTACTTTGTCAAAAGCCGTTTTAAAAGCATCAGAACCTGGAATATATCTTGCATTGTCTGTTCTATTCCAAGAAGGCAACCCTAATGCTGGAGCAATCCCTGCGTTTAAGGCTCCTAATTGGAATGGATTTAAGTTTGCGTTGTTTAGTGCATTTCCATCAGCAAAGGCTCTTGCAGCATCATGATTTCCCGGTGCTGGAGCGATTGGCAAGAATACACCTCCAAATGCCGGGTTACGTAATGCTCCTGACATTGCTAAAAAGTAGTCAGTAAACCAATTCTTATCTGCTTTTGCATCTCTGTTAATATTGATTGCAGCAAAACGGCTGTCATAAGAATCTCCTGCATCTTCATCTGTAATATATCCTCTTATAAAAAATTTATTGCCTTTAATTTCTAATTTATGTTGTTGCATAAAGAAATTATTGATGTTATACCTGTTGGCACCTTGGTAAATGGTGTTTCCGCTTCCAACTTTAGAATTTAAAACAATTTCCAAATCA
>JAWOHJ010000060.1:0-3258 GCA_046485225.1 Lutibacter sp.
TGATTCTTTTTATAAAAAAGCTTTGTTTAAAACAAAAACTCGTTATATATTTGCAACCGCTTAGGGCAATTAGCTCAGCTGGTTCAGAGCATTCCGATGCAATCGGAATGCTCTGAACCAGCTGAGCTAATTGCCCTAAGCGGTTGCAAATATATAACGAGTTTTTGTTTTAAACAAAGCTTTTTTATAAAAAGAATCAAATATTTCAAAGATTTTATAAAAAATTCCGATTTGTGAGGGTTTACTTAAAAAAGCGCTGAACCAATTGGTTCAGCGCCACTATTTTAATCAATTATCATTTTTGTAACGATGGAATATTTCTGTAGATGCTATCTCCATGCCCTGCAAATAATTTAGCGTATTTTTTGAAAAATTCATCGGCTTTGGCTTTATCAGTCCAATGTGCATCCTCCAGTTTCGCGTTTTCGGCGAACGATTTCTCAATATCCGCCAAATTGTCAAAAACGGATACTTCAATAAGATCCCGGCTGTCTGCGCCATACCTGTGTCGCATCGTATAAAAACCTTTAACATATGGATTTTTCATCGTTATATTGTCAAAATATTCCCTGTAACCAGCGCCACCCGTACCTGCTATATTCTTTTTCATATAATAAATCAAAGGCTCTTTTGAATCGGTATTTACCGGTTTGGTGAAATTCATGGAAGCATAAATTTCATCGCTGTGTTTGGGTGCGTAGTAGCTGCTTTGCTTATCGAAAAAAGCAGTTCTTTTGGCTTCATCCGGCCACGCTTCCATCACCAGTTTGTTGGTGACATCGTTTGCTTTTTCGATATCTTCCCAGGAATTGAATATCGACACCGACAAAATTTCTGAATCATCTGGCGTAAAAAAATGCATATAATAACCCGAGCCGATAATTAAATCGTTCTTGGCGGTCACTTTATCAAAATATTCCTGTTCGGTTTTTAACCAATCGGTAAAGTCAACATTGGGATCCGTGCTTCTGTGAATCGTTGTAACGGTCAAAAAAACAGGTTTAAATGCAGCAGTTTGTGTTTGTTGGCCAATGGCTTTTGAAGTAAAAATCAATAGGAATATCAGTATTCCAAACGAAAAGTTTTTAATAGTTTTCATGTGTAGATAAAATTTAGTTAGTAGTTAGTTAAATCAGAAATGTTGTTTAGCAATAAAATGCCAATTTAAATGGAAATAAATAATTCATTAAAAAGATTAATAATAATGATATCAAAAAATGAGGCTTACTTTAGCAATTAGGAGTTGGAATCGCTATAAAGGTCTGTTACTTAACAAGTAACTATTCTAGAATATTGTAAATATAATATTTTTGGTTTAAAAAACAATAAAATAGAAAAATATTTCGAAAAAAATAAACAATGAATAATTTTAACCAAATTATTCTAAACCACTTCTGCAACCACAAAAGTACTGCCGCCTACGTAAATTAAATCGTTTTTTGATGCATGAGCCAATGCCGTTTTATAAGCGGTTTCTACAGAAGGATAGGCCTCTCCCCTTAATTGAAATTTGGCGCATTGCTGTTGAAATTCAAGCGCATCCAAACCTCTTGGAATATTTGGCCTGCAAAAATAATAAGTGGCGTTTTTAGGAAACAAAGGCAAAACCGATGTTAAATCCTTATCGTTCACAACTCCTATAACGATGTGCAGCCTGTCAAATTTTTCTTCCTGCAATTGTTTAAGCACATAACGCAATCCTTCCGCATTGTGGGCGGTGTCGCAAATGACTTTTGGCTGTTCATTTAAAACCTGCCATCTGCCTAGAAGCCCGGTGTTTTTAAACACTTTTAGCAATCCGTTTCGTATGTTTTTTTCTGAAACAACAAAACCTTTCGTTTTTAAAACTGCGATGGTTTGAAGCACCGTTTTAATATTGTGGATTTGATAAGATCCTTTTAAATCGGAGGTATAAATAGTGCCCTCATTATTTTCGGCCAAAGACATAGATGCAGATTTTTCTTTGGCAATTTTCTCAAAAACCGGAAACACTTCCTCTTGGTATTCCCCAATAACAACGGGAACATTATTTTTTATAATTCCTGCTTTTTCAAAAGCAATTTCGGGCAAGGATTCTCCCAGAAACTGCATGTGGTCATAGCCAATATTTGTAATGACCGAAACTACAGGCGTAATTATGTTTGTGGAATCAAGTCTTCCACCCAAACCTACTTCTATCACCGCAATATCCACGTTGTGTTTGGCAAAACAGTCGAATGCCAAACCCACGGTCATTTCAAAAAATGAAAGATTGTTTGATTCAAAAAAAGATTTGTTATTTTTTATAAAAGTTACGACTTCATTTTTCTTGATAAGTTTGCCATTGATTTTAACGCGCTCCCTAAAATCCTTTAAATGTGGTGAGGTGTACAAACCAACCTTGTAACCCGCTTCCTGCAAAACAGACGCCAGCATATGGCTCGTGGAACCTTTTCCATTGGTGCCGGCCACGTGAATGGTTTTAAATGTTGATTCAGGGAAATTAAGGTGTTTGGAAAGTGCAATGCTGTTGGTTAAATCTTTTCTGAAGGCTGTATTTCCTTGCCTTTGATACATTGGCAGTTGAGAAAACATCCATTTGATGGTGTTTTTATAATCCATTAAAAATTATTGAGATAAGGAAAACCGGTATTTTATAACGCCAATTTGTTTGGATGGCGCACCGGGGTCGGGTTGCCAAGTGGTTTTTAAAGCGGCTTCTTTGGCTTGTGAAAGTAAACAGGCAGCCGTGTTGGTCGAGCCTTTTATGCCTGGCGTTGCGTTGATCACCCGTCCGGAAACATTGACTTCTATGCTCACTACCACCAATCCTTCTTCATCACAAATATAGTTTGGTTTTGGCCTGCTGATGGGTTTTCTGTTGCCCAATTGGTAATCGCCACCACCACCTCCGGATCCATTTCCGTAGTAACCACTGGCGTTTGGATCGCCGGTAATTTTACCTTTGTCTCCTGCAGTATTGTCATTTCCCTGTCCACCCGTTGCAGTTCCGTTAGAATTGCTCACGCCGCCTATTAAAGCATCTAATTTTTTTCTTTTTTCAAGTTCATCCGCCTGCTGTTTTGCAATGGCTTCACGTTGTACTCTTTCTTTTCGGGCAACTTCATCAGCTTTCTTTTTTGCTTCCAGTTGCTTTTTAATCCTGGAGTAATATGAATATACCTGTAATGCCAAAATCGATTATCTCAGTAATTAACTATCAGTCCAACGCGATAGTAAGTAAACAACTTCTTAAGAAGAATAATGGAACTGTGACAC
>JAWOHJ010000187.1:0-3356 GCA_046485225.1 Lutibacter sp.
TAAACAGATGAAAATATATACAAAAACCGGAGATAAAGGCAAAACTTCTCTTTTTGGAGGAACAAGAGTGCCAAAATATCATTTAAGGATAGAAGCCTATGGCACTGTTGATGAATTAAATTCGTATATCGGATTGATTCGTGACCAAAAAATTGATCCGCATTCCACGGAAATTCTGCTTAAGATTCAAAATGAATTGTTTACGTTGGGGTCTATGTTGGCAACACCGCCAGAAAAAGAAATCCTAAAAAGCGGAAAAGAACGCTTAAATATCAATAAAGTTTCGGAGGAATCTGTGGCTCTTTTGGAACAGGAAATTGACTTTATGAATGAATCATTGCCAGAAATGACACATTTTATTTTACCCGGCGGACACAGCACTGTGTCATTCTGTCATATCGCACGCTGCATTTGCAGAAGAGCCGAGCGAATCACCACACAATTAAGTGACGAAAGCACTATAAATCCGAAAATTTTAGTATATTTAAACAGGCTTTCCGACTATCTTTTTGTGCTGGCACGGAAGTTGACTATTGACAATCAGGCCCAAGAAATTCCTTGGATTCCAGAGAAATTATAATAAGTTCTTTTTTATTTTGAAATAAAAGGATAAATAGCTTGCCCAATTGAGTAAAAAAATTATTTTTGCAAAAATTTAATACGAAGAAGTTATGTATTGGACACTAGAATTAGCATCATATTTGGCGGATGCGCCCTGGCCTGCAACAAAAGATGAATTGATTGATTATGCGATTAGAACTGGAGCGCCTTTAGAAGTTGTTGAAAACCTTCAAGAAATTGAAGATGAGGAAGAAAATTTCGAATCTATTGTTGAAATTTGGCCCGATTACCCTTCAGAAGAAGACTATCTTTGGAACGAAGATGAATATTAAAAAATACCAATGCTAAAAAGTCTCTTATGAGACTTTTTTTTTGCTTAATCAATTATAATTTAAGACAGAATTAAAACAATTTAACTTTAAAAAAATTAACTTTACCGGCTATTAAATAACAATGTAAATTACAGTAATTTTTTCTGTAATTATTAAAAAAATTTGACATCTATATTATGAGTATCATAAATTCAGTTCTTAAAATTTTTGTTGGAGATAAAAACAAAAAAGATTTGTCATTGCTGCAGCCAATTGTTGCCAAAGTAAATGCTTTTGAAAAAGAGATCACCAACCTTACAAACGATCAATTACGAGAAAAAACAACGTACTTTAAACAAAAAATCGCCAATGACACGAAGGAATATACTTCAAAAATAAATACATTAAAAGAAGAAGTCAAGGATGCCAATATAGACCGTAAAGAAGAGATTTACGCTGAAATTGACAATCTGGAAGATGATTTATACCGTGCTTCAGAAAAAACATTGAACGAAATTATGCCTGAAGCCTTTGCCGTTGTTAAAGAAACTGCCAAACGCTTTACCCAAAACAATACCATTACGGTTACCGCAACTCCGTTTGACCGTGAACTATCATCCACGCGAGACAATATTACCCTTGAAAACGACAAAGCCATTTGGGCCAATAAATGGGATGCCCAAGGAAAAGAAGTAACCTGGGATATGATTCACTACGATGTGCAACTTATTGGTGGATCGGTATTGCATCAGGGTAAAATTGCCGAAATGATGACGGGTGAAGGTAAAACCTTGGTATCTACTTTACCAGTTTATTTAAATGCACTTACCGGAAAAGGCGTGCATTTGGTAACTGTAAACGATTATTTGGCAAAACGTGATGCTGCCTGGATGGGACCAATTTATGAATTCCACGGATTAAGGGTTGATTGTATTGACCACCATGAACCAAATTCTGACGCACGAAGAAAAGCCTACAATGCCGATATTACTTATGGCACAAATAACGAATTTGGTTTTGATTATTTGCGTGATAATATGGCACATTCACCAAACGATTTGGTGCAACGTCCGCCCAATTACGCCATTGTGGATGAGGTCGATTCTGTTTTGATTGATGATGCACGAACCCCTTTAATTATTTCCGGTGCAACGGCAAATGCCGACCGTCACGAATTTAATGAGTTAAAACCTAGTGTGGACAGGATTGTTTCTATCCAAAGAAATTATTTAACCGCTGTTTTAGCCGAAGCAAAAAAATTAATAAGTGAAGGCGACACCAAGGAAGGCGGATTATTATTACTTCGCGTTTTTAGGGGATTGCCAAAAAGCAAAGCGTTAATCAAATTTTTAAGTCAGGAAGGCAACAAACAACTCTTGCAAAAAACAGAGAATCATTATATGCAGGATAACAACCGTGAAATGCCTAAAATTGATGAAGCGCTGTATTTTGTGATTGATGAAAAAAACAATTCCATCGAGTTAACAGATAAAGGGATTACCTTTTTGTCTGGTGATGACGGCGATGAAAATTTCTTCATTTTACCGGATTTAAGCACTGAAATAGCGCATCTGGAGCGTGAAAATGATTCTCCTGAAGTTTTAACTGCAAAAAAAGAAGAATTGTACCGTGATTTCAGCATCAAAAGTGAGCGCATTCACACCATGAATCAATTGCTTAAAGCATACACTTTATTTGAAAAAGATATTGAGTATGTGATTATGGAAGATAAAATTAAAATTGTTGATGAACAAACCGGCCGTATTATGGAAGGTCGTCGTTATTCTGACGGATTGCATCAGGCCATTGAAGCAAAAGAGAATGTGAAAATTGAAGCTGCCACGCAAACTTATGCTACGGTAACGCTTCAAAATTACTTTAGAATGTACCGAAAATTGGCGGGTATGACAGGAACTGCCGTTACGGAAGCCGGGGAATTCTGGGAAATTTATAAATTGGATGTGATTGAGGTTCCAAGCAACAAGCCTCTGATTCGGGATGACCGTGAAGATTTGGTTTTCAAAACCAAACGTGAAAAATACAATGCCGTTATTGAAGAGATTGAAAATTTGGTGAATTTGGGCCGACCAGTATTGGTGGGAACAACATCTGTAGAAATTTCCGAATTGCTGGGCCGAATGCTGACCATCAGAAAAATAAAACACAATGTATTAAACGCGAAACTTCATAAAAGGGAAGCGGATATTGTTGCTGAAGCAGGAAACTCGGGCATTGTGACCATTGCCACCAACATGGCGGGTCGTGGAACGGACATCAAACTTTCCGATGAAGTTAAAAAAGCAGGTGGTTTGGCCATTGTGGGAACCGAGCGTCACGATTCACGTCGTGTAGACAGACAGTTGCGTGGTAGAGCCGGTCGTCAGGGAGATCCGGGTTCTTCACAATTTTATGTGTGATTGGAAGACAATTTAATGCGATTGTTCGGATCTGAACGGATTGCAAAAATGATGGACAGAATGGGAC
>JAWOHJ010000324.1:0-12244 GCA_046485225.1 Lutibacter sp.
CCATATTTATTTGGGGTTTATGATGCTGGAAAGTTTTGAGTTGAAAAATGCCACAAAAATTGTAGACGAAAGAACGAAAAATGGCATGTTTTTAGATTTGGACGATTTTATAGAACGCGTTGCCATTTCGTTAGAACAACTTTCCATTTTAATAAAAATAAATGCTTTTCGGTTTACGGGAAGAAATAAACGCGAATTGTTATGGGAAGCCTATATGAAAGTAAATAAAGTGTGTTTGGAAGAACACGTTTCCACCCTTTTTAAATCGGAAAAAATGGTGTACAACACGCCACAACTCAGTTGCAGCAGTTTTGAAGATGCGTTTGATGAAATCCAATATCTTGGTTTCCCATTGTGCAGTCCGTTTGATTTATTGACACAACCCATTCAACAACAATTGGTTGCAAGTGATTTGATGCATTATATTGGAAAAACGGTAACCGTTTACGGATATTATATAACAGCAAAAAGAGTCAACACTTCCAAAGGCGAATTGATGTATTTCGGGAATTTTTTGGATGTAAAAGGAGATCATTTGGATACCGTACATTTTCCGCCGGCAGCCAAAAAATATCCATTTAAAGGAAGAGGTGTTTATGAATTAACAGGAAAAGTGACGGAAGAATTTGACTGTATCACTCTTGAAATAGAAAAAATGGAAAAACTGGCAATTATCCAAGATCCGAGATATGCTGACATCCCTAAAAAAGTAATGATATGAGCACATTGGAACGTTCTATTGTACATATGGATTTGGATACTTTTTTTGTATCCTGCGAACGAAGAATCGACAGCAAACTGGAAGGAAAACCCATTTTAATCGGTGGAATTTCCGATAGAGGCGTGGTGGCTTCCTGCAGTTATGAAGCCCGGAAATATGGTGTTCATTCGGCAATGCCGATGCGTATGGCAAAACAACTATGTCCGGAAGCCATTGTGTTGCGAGGCAATTCAGGGATTTACACCAATTTCTCAAAGTTGGTGACGGAAGTGATCAATGAATCGGTTCCTTTATACGAAAAAGCTTCCATCGATGAATTTTATATCGATTTAACGGGAACGGACAAGTTTTTTGGCTGCCATCAACTGGCTTCGGAATTGCGTAAAAAAATAATTAAAGAAACCGGATTGCCCATTTCTTTTGGCTTGTCTGTCAATAAAACCGTCTCAAAAATCGCCACGGGAGAAGCGAAACCCAACAACGAAATGAAAATAAACAGCGGTACCGAAAAGTTTTTTCTGGCGCCGTTATCTGTGCGTAAAATTCCGATGGTGGGCGAAAAAACCTACAATATATTGTGCGACTTGGGCATTAAACGCATACAAACCGTTCAGGAAATGCCGATTGGCATGATGACCCAAGTTTTTGGAAAACACGGAAGCGGCATTTGGAAAAAAGCGAACGGCATAGACAATTCGCCGGTAATCAAATACCACGAACGGAAATCCATTTCAACAGAAAATACTTTTGAAAAAGACACCACAGATCTTGAAAAACTAAAAAGTAGTATTGTTGCCATGACAGAAAGTTTGATTTTTCAATTGCGGAAAAGCAATAAATTAACCGCGTGCATTACTTTTAAAATCCGCTATTCTGATTTTCAAACGTATACAAAACAAAAGAAAATTGCGTACAGCTCGGCAGACCACAGTATTTTACCGGTTGTGATGGAACTTTACAACAGTTTGTATCAAAGGCGGTTGCTGGTGAGGCTGGTAGGCGTGAAGTTTAGCGATTTGGTAAGTGGCGGACAGCAAATTAATTTGTTTGAAGACAATGCCAAAATTGTGAATTTATACAAAGCCATGGATAAAATGCGTGAACGTTATGGGGATAAGGCGGTTGTGCGGGCGATTACAATTGAAAATCGTTTAATTGTTTAACTGTTTAATCGTTTATTTCATTGAAAAATAAAAAAATCACAAATCGTAATTCAATTTGCGTTAGCGATTGAAGTGGCATACTTTTTTGAAGTGCAACGCAAAAAAAGAGATAACGTAAAGCGCGACCTGAAAGGGAACGCCCACCAAAAAAGGCGGGCAGGCCCAAAAACATCAACGCGCTAATTATTTTTGCAGAGCGTAAGATAGTTAGGCATTTATAAAAAAGATTGGATTAATTTTTTTACATTTGCGGATTCAATAAAAATTCTAGTATTGCAGTTATTATGTCGATTTTGCTTGCTTCAATTTTTTTAAACTTAAATTATAAAACATTTTATTTAAAACATGAACATTTTCGTAGCAAAATTAAGTTCTTCTACCACGAGTGAGGACTTACAAGGATTATTTGAAGAGTATGGTGAAGTAGTTTCTGCAAAAGTTATTACTGACAAAGAAACAGGCGAATCTAAAAGATTTGGCTTTGTTGAAATGAAGAACGCAGAGGAAGCGTTAAAAGCAATTGAAGAGCTTGATGAGTGCCAATACGACAACAGCACTATTGTTGTGAGTAAAGCAAAACCAAAAACTGATGCACCAAAGCGTGACAACAAATTTGGTGGAAAAAAAAGATTTTAATCTTCAATACAATCCAAAAAACGAAAAAGGCTATCATTTCTGATAGCCTTTTTTGTTTTTATATTTTAGGAACTAGTTCCCTTTATTAGCGTTGTTTATTTGCTGCCGGTTTGCGGTTTTTCCAGCCATTATTTCTTCCGCCGCCGTTGCCTGATTTTTGGGAACGAGAATTTTTTGGTTTTTCCTCATCAAGCGGTTTATCATCAACGCCGTCAACCAAAAATGGGTGTTCTGTTACCACAGGAATTTTTTGGTCGATTAATTTTTGAATATCGCGTAAAAATGCTCTTTCCTCAGCATCGCAAAATGAAATTGCAATTCCGCTGGCGCTTGCGCGTCCGGTTCTTCCAATTCGGTGAACGTAAGTTTCGGGAATGTTTGGCAAATCGTAGTTGATTACCAGCGATAATTCATCAATATCTATACCGCGGGCGGCAATGTCTGTGGCAACCAAAACGCTTGTGTCACCACTTTTAAAATCGCCCAAAGCACGTTGTCGCGCTCCTTGTGATTTATTACCGTGAATGGCAGCAGCACTTATATCAGCTTTTTCTAAAAATCGCACAATTTTATCCGCGCCGTGTTTGGTTCTCGAAAAGATAAGGGTAGATTCCACTGCTTCGGTTTCCAGCAAATGAACCAATAATTTAGGTTTGCTTTTTTTGCTGACAAAATAAACGGCCTGTTCCACTTTTTCGGCAGTTGCCTGCTCAGGTTTTACGGTTACTCTTTGCGGGTTGCCCAATATTTTTCTGGATAAATCCACAATATCTGCAGGCATTGTTGCAGAAAAGAACAACGATTGTCGTTTTGCAGGCAATTTGGCAATAATCTTTTTAATGTCGTGAATGAAACCCATATCTAACATATGATCTGCTTCATCCAGCACAAAATATTCAACATCTTTTAATGAAATATAGCCTTGATTCATCAGATCGAGCAATCTTCCAGGAGTTGCAACAAGCACATCAACGCCTCTGCGAAGCGCATCCGTTTGTTGGCCTTGTTTCACGCCGCCAAAAATAACGGTGTTTTTAAGTCCGGTAAATTTTCCGTAAGCCGTAAAACTGTCGGAGATTTGGATGGCCAATTCTCGTGTAGGCGTAATAATGAGCGCTCTAATTTTGCGCTGATTGTTACTGGTGCTTTTATGGTCGAGGAATAAGTGTTGTAATATTGGAACGGCAAATGCGGCCGTTTTTCCTGTTCCGGTTTGCGCACAACCCAAAAGGTCGTTTCGGTTTAGCAGAATTGGAATTGATTGTTCTTGAATTGGAGTTGGGTGGGTATAGCCTTCAGCACTTAGCGCTTTTAGGATAGGCTCAATAATGTTTAGATCTTTAAATGTCATGTATTTTATTTAACGGGTGCAAAGGTAGGTGAATTGTTTGGATATACGTTGTTTTATATCTAAAGCCTTGATAATTAAGCTTAACATTCCATTAATACAATTTGAATTTTATGATTTTCACAAATTGCCTTTGCTGTTTTATTGCTATGTTTTTTTTTGGTTTGTTAATGCCAAAAAAAAAGCCTGTCAATAATGACAGGCTCTAAATTGTAAAAAGGTAAGTATATATTAAATAACTTTTACATTAACTGCGTTTAATCCTTTTTTACCTTCCTGTAAATCGAATTCAACTTCGTCACCTTCGCGTACTTCGTCGATTAATCCAGAAATGTGTACAAAATGTTCTTTGTTTGAACCTTCCTCGCTAATAAAACCAAATCCTTTAGCTTCATTGAAGAATTTTACTGTTCCTTTACTCATTGTTAAAAATTTTAAATATAATATTAGCCACAAAGGTAGGGTATTATAATTGGGTTTAACTAATTTAGCGAGATATTAATTATTTTTTTAATCTGAAACTTAGTTTTTTATTCCTTTTTCTTGTTAATTATTCTGCAATGTTCGTTTGAGTGATTAGTTAACTTATTGATAATAAACAATATAAAATGATTTAAAAAATAATAATTGATTATCATTTAATACATTAAACAATATGGTAAGAGACATAAAATTAGCCGTTTTAATTGATGGAGATAACATTCCTTCAAAATATATTAAAGAAATGATGGAGGAAATTGCCAAATACGGCACGCCAACCATTAAAAGAATTTATGGCGACTGGACCAAGCCACAATTGGGTAAATGGAAAACCATTTTGCTTGAAAACGCCATCACGCCCATACAGCAATACGGTTATACTACCGGGAAAAACGCCACAGATTCGGCGATGATAATTGATGCGATGGATATTTTATATTCTAATAACGTTGATGGTTTTTGCTTGGTTTCATCGGACAGTGATTTTACTCGATTGGCAACAAGACTAAGAGAATCGGGGATGCAGGTTTACGGAATTGGTGAAAAGAAAACACCGGATCCTTTTATTGTGGCTTGTGATAAGTTTATCTATCTGGAAATTTTAGAGCCTTACAGTGAAATAAAGGACGAAAAAGGAGTGGCCTCAAAGAAACAAAATCTTGATAAAATAACGCCAAAAGTCATTAAGTTCCTGAAACAATCTGTTTCAGATGCTGCTGATGAAGACGGTTGGGCATTTTTAGGTGATGTTGGTTCTTTGATTCTGAAAAAACAACCCAATTTCGATTCAAGGAATTTTGGATTTGAAAAGCTAACGCCTTTGTTTAAATCGCTTAACCAATTTGAAATTGACCAGCGCGTGCAAAGCGGCGTTCGGTTTAAATTGATTTATGTACGGAATAAATAGCTTAACTATATTATTTCCTTGGATGAAAAGTATTGATTACCTGCTTTAAAAAACTTTTATCCAAATGCATATAAATTTCAGTAGTGGTAATGCTTTCGTGACCCAGCATTTGCTGTATTGCCCTTAAATCGGCGCCGCGTTCCAGTAAATGTGTAGCAAAAGAATGCCGAAAAGTATGCGGACTTATCTTCTTTTTAATGCCAACTTTGATTGCCAGGTTTTTGATAATCGTAAAAATCATTACGCGGGTTAATTTTTTTCCTCTTCTGTTTAAAAAAACCGTGTCTTCAAACCCTTTTTGAACGTCAATATGGGTTCTGATTGAGTTAAGGTAAAACGAAATATACTTTTCAGTTTGAGAATTGATGGGCACAAAGCGCTGTTTATTGCCTTTTCCAATGACCCGAATAAAATCTTCCTCAAAAAATAAATCGGAAATCTTTAAATTAGTGAGCTCGGAAACACGCAAGCCACAACTGTATAAAGTTTCCAGGATTGTTCGGTTTCGCTCGCCTTGCGGCTCGCTTAAATCGATGCCGCCAATGAGCAAATCAATTTCTTTTAAAGCCAAAGTATCCGGTAGTTTCCTTCCTATTTTCGGTGTTTCAATCAATTCGGTCGGATTGTCTTTTCGGTATTCTTCAAAAATCAAATAGTTGAAAAAATTTCGAATGCCCGAAATTAATCGCGCTTGTGATCGTGCATTGAGATGTTTGGAGGTTTCATAAATAAATTGTTTAAAATCCTCCTGATTTATGGAAATGGGAGAGATTATCATTTCATTTTCCTCCAAATACAACACCAGTTTTTTCACATCACGCGAATAACTGTCGATGGTATTTTGCGACAAGCCTTTTTCAATTTTTAAATAAAACTGATAATCGTGTAAAGCATTTTTCCATTTCATCTGTTTATATTTTATTTTTTTTTTACGCTTACGAAGGCTGCCTTCAAATAGGTGTGATGACTGTTAATCATTCCTTTGTGAAAAAAATTTGTGATACCCGTTTCATCTTGTAAATGTAATCATAAATGATTTTAGTTGATACTATCTTTTAGGCACGGTAGTTGTAAACTGATGTTAACTGATATTAAAAATAAGAATATCATTAACCCTGCAATTGTAGAAAATGTAATACAATTGTTTAATATTAATTTAAATTTAATTTAATTATGAAAAAAGTACTTTTTGTTGCAGTTATTGCAATATTTTCTTTAGTGGGTGCAAATGCCCAAACTTCTTTTGGTGCAAAAGCCGGTTTAAATTCAGCTACCCTAATTGGAGACGTTGATGGTAATAAGTCTTTAATTGGTTTCAATGCAGGCGTTTTTGCCGAAATAGGATTGGCCGACTCTTTTTACATCCAACCAGAATTGTTCTATTCAACACAAGGAACAGAGGATTATCGTTATATTTCAAATAATCTTCCTTTTGTGGATAAATTAAATTTGGATTACATCAATTTGCCTATTATGTTCAAGTATGATGTTGCTAACAGATTTTATTTAGAAGCCGGACCTCAAGTTGGATTTTTAGTGTCTGCAAAAAGAGGCGATGTTGATGTGAAAGATGATTTTGAATCAACAGATTTTGGAGCTAATTTTGGTTTATCTTATGGATTTACTGATAAAATATTTGCACAAGCAAGATATAATATTGGCTTGTCAGATATTGATAAAAGTGAAATGAATGATAAAGTTTCAAATGCGGTAATGTCGTTTTCTTTGGGATACAAATTTTAATCTTATTTATTGAATTAAAAACGGAAGCGAACGCTTCCGTTTTTTTTTGTTAAAATTTTACAGTATTTTTTTAGTATTCTTGTTTCATTTTGTAAATGTATAATTAGAATATGATTGTCTTATTTAATTGAAAAGTTAATCGTTTTAAGTTTTACTTATTTCAGTAATTGCAAAAAAAGTCATATAAAATAATATTATTGATAAAAAAGTAATATATTTATACTACGAATCTTAAACTAATTAAATTATGAAAAAAATCATTTTAGTTGCAGTAATTGCAATATCTTCTTTTGTGGGTGTAAATGCCCAAACTTCTTTTGGAGCTAAAGCTGGTTTAAATGTGGCCAATTTATCAGGAGACGTTACTGATAATGAAGCTTTAATTGGTTTCAATCTCGGTGTTTTTGCAGAAATTGCTTTAGCTGACTCTTTTTACCTACAACCAGAATTGTTGTATTCTACCCAAGGAGCTAAATTTTCCGAATCCGGTATTGATGCTGATTTAAATCTTAACTACATTATTATTCCATTGATGTTCAAGTATGATGTTGCAAACAGATTTTATTTAGAAGCTGGACCACAACTTGGTTTTTTGGTTTTGGCGGAAGTATTGGATCAAGATGTTAAAGATGAATTTGAATCAGTAGATTTTGGCGCTAATTTTGGTTTATCATACGGATTTACCGAAAAATTATTTGCACAGGCAAGATATAATATAGGTTTGTCAAATATTGCAAAAGATAGTGGAAATGATAAAATTTCAAATACTGTTTTGTCATTTTCTTTGGGATACAAATTTTAATACAATCATTATTGAATTTAAAACGGAAGCGTTGGCTTCCGTTTTTTTTGTTAAAATTTTGCAATACTTTTATGGTATGAAACTAGCATAACAAATTTTGTTTCACACAGGAATAATTAGCGGAGAACATGTCTTGCCGGCAGGCAGGCATTTGTTAGCAATAAAAATATAATTTAAACAGATGAAACGAGCACAACAAATTTTGATACACAGCAGAATGATTAATGGCGACTGCATCTGTACAAAAAAAAATTAAATATAAACAGATGAAAATTTTAATATTAAACGGCCCAAATTTAAACCTGCTTGGCAAACGCGAACCTGCTATTTATGGCAATTTAACCTTCGAGCAATTTTTTGAAAGCCTGAAAAAAAAATATGCAGATGTGGAACTGCACTATTTTCAAAGCAATATTGAAGGAGAAATCATCAATAAATTGCACGAAGTTGGCTTTAGTTTCGACGGTATTATTTTAAACGCCGGCGCTTACACACACACTTCTATAGCCATTGGAGATGCCCTAAAAGGCATTGAAACTCAGGTAATTGAAGTCCATATCTCTAATGTTTATGCGCGTGAGGAATTTCGCCATGTTTCTTATATAGCGCCAAATGCAAAAGGAATTATTGCCGGTTTCGGACTCCAAAGTTACGAGTTGGCTTTAGAAAGTTTTATCTAAAATTTGGATCTGCCCACCTTTTCTGCGGGCGTTACCCTTCGGGTCAGGCTATCGCTGCTCGCTTTTTTTTGTTGAGAAAAGCAACAAAAAAAGAGCTCAAACAAACAGCGCTATCCTTAACGCGGCTTGAATTATTAATGAAGCTCATTAAAATGCAACGTAATTTAAACTTTTCTGTTTTTTAAAGGTCTAATAACATTATAAAGCGATTAATCCAAAGATATTTTGACTGGCGAAGGAGAATTCATAAGAGATTTATTAGACAAAAAGGAAAAGGATAGAGCCTTTAAGAAATTATTGGATCTTTATCAGGAACGACTGTATTGGCATATCAGAAAATTAGTGATTACCCACGAAAACGCTGATGATGTGCTGCAAAATACCTTTTTAAGAATTTACAAAAGCCTTCCATATTTTCAGCAAAAAAGCAGTTTGCATACCTGGATGTATCGCATCGCCTACAATGAATCACTGCGGTTTTTGGAAGAAAATAAAAAAAAGTATCATTTATCGTTAGATGATGTTGGCCGTAAATACTTAAATAATTTAGTGGACGACACTTTTTTTGAAGGTGATGAAATCCAATTAAAACTGCAACGAATTTTATCCGAATTACCTGAAAAAGAACGTCAAATATTTCAAATGAAGTATTATGACGATTTAAAATTTCGTGAAATGGAAGAAATTTTAGGAATTAAAGAAGGCACTTTAAAGTCTTCTTATTACAACACAGTTAAACATATTGAAAAAAATATGCTGGCTGTTGAACTTTTGTCAAATAACAAGGTCTAAGTATATACCATGAAAAAACAAACAATCATATGGATTCAAAATTAGAAAAAGGCAGTCAAACTAAATTCGACAGTCAAATGCATAAAATGCATTCATCAGCATTGGGTTTTCAAGTTCCTGAAGATTATTTTTCTAAATCTAAAATGGAAATATTGGAAAAGGTTTCAAATCAAAAAGAGCAAAGGTTTAACATCTTTTCAAGAAAAAGAATTTTTTGGGCTGCAGCAGCAACCATTGCAATAATTTTTGCGGTTTCGGTTTTTAAGCCGAATGTGCTTCCATCATTTAACAATGTTCCTGAAATTGTTTCAGATACCATCGATCAGTTACAAAACAACAATTTAGCGCAAGGAGAATTTAAGGAGGACGATATTTTAATAACCTCTCTTTTTGTTCCGGACAATGAAATCGACGAATTTGTGGATGACTATGTGTTGGAGGAATTGGTTTATGAAGAAGTGTTGGCCAATAATAATTAATTTTTCAAAATTTTAAACTTTTTTGAAAACATCAGGTCTAAACAGTAGAACGTTCACAAAAAATATAAATAATAATTTAAAAATTAAAAAAATGAAATCAATAAAAATAATCGCTTTGGTAGCATTTGGACTACTGGTTGGAATTTCAAGCGCGGAAGCTCAGCAAAATCAAAATAGAGGTAAAAACATGAATAAAGCTGCGGTAGAAACGATGACAGCTCAGCAAAAACAATTGATTCAGGAACAAAGAGACAGAATCAAAGAAAAAAGAGAATTATTCAGAGCAAGTTTAACCGAAGCGCAATTGGCGATTTTCGACAACAATGATTTAACTAGACAAGAGCGCCACGATGCTTTAATGAAATCCTTAACTGAAACACAAAAAGCATTAATGCAAGAACACAGATTAAGTGTGCAAGATAGCAAACAACAGTTCAGAAATTCAATGACGAGTGAACAACGCCAACAAATACGCAGCAGAATGCAAATGAATAGAGAAACACAAGGCGCCGGTGAATTGCGCGAAACTGTTAGAGAGCAAAGAAGACAACGTATGAATAATAATGGAGGAAATTAAAAAATAATTATTTAATAAAAAAGTGGTTGGGGAAACCCAGCCACTTTTTAATTTGTAGCTCAAATGAGAAAATACATCACGTTACTATTGTGGCTTTCGGGCTTTATTTTTGCATATGCACAAGAACCTACGAAAGCTAGAGAAATTGATGATTTAATAGATGAACTTTTTATGGAAGATGACATCATCAATGAATTGACAGCATCACTTAAAAATTATCAATTTTTATATATTTCTACAACTTATAACAGCGACACTTATTTTTCAGGGCGCGATATTGGTGTTGACCAATACAATTTAACACCACAAATTACCTATGCAAATTCCAACGGAATATTTGCCAGTTTATCCGGTATTTATTATAGCGAATTTGTGCCAAAATGGGATGTGACTACAGCAACAGTAGGTTTTGGCAGAAATATTGGTAAAAATAAATTATTTAAATATTCGGTATCCTATTCAAAATATTTTTATGCAAATGACTTGGATAATATTTATACCAATACCTTAAATGCAGGATTGGGAGTTCGAAATAAAAAGAGAAATATTGGCACACAAATTTCTGTATCTTATTTATTTGGAGAAGAACAATCTTTTGAAATAGCCTCAAGAAGTTTTGTGGATGTTAATTTATATAAAACGAAAAAAACCAACTTGAAATTTAAGCCGCAATTAAGCATTATCGCCGGAAAACAAACCATTGAACTGGCCAGAGTTTATAACCAAGGTGGGCAAATGTTAACGGAGTATACAGAAAATGATGTTTTTGATTTGATAAACACCCAAATAAACCTGCCATTGCAATTCAGTAGCAATTCATTTGACTTTGAAGCGGGTTATAATATCAATTTTCCCAATGCGCTGGGTGATGAATCGAACCTTAAAAATACCGGATTTTTCAGCTTTTCGATAGGATATTTGATTGATTTATAGTGCATTTTACTATTTTAATCAAATTTTAAAATTTTCAAAAACTCCCAATCCAAACAAAGCAAAATCGTATTTTACTGGATCTGATTTATCCATTTTTCGCAAATTAGCATCCAATTCGGCCAATGCTTTGGCATCATTTTGTTTTCTGTTTAATAAACCAAGTTTTCTGGCAACATTTCCGGAATGCACATCTAACGGACAAGAGAGCTGGGCAGGTGAGAGGCTCGTCCAGATACCGAAATCTACACCTGTTTTATCATTTCTTACCATCCACCGCAGAAACATATTGATGCGTTTCGCCGCCGAATTATTCAATGGATCGGAAATGTGTTTTTGGGTTCTTTGTGCATGCGGAATTTCAAAAAAGATTTTTTTAAACTCGTGAATGGCTGTTTGTGTAGAATTGGAAGTTGCGTTTTTAGAAAATACGTTTTCCATTCCTCCATGATTTTTGTAGATATGCTTCAACGCTGTAATGAAATATTTAAAATCATCGACATTAAAAGTCCTGTGCACAAAATGCTCTATGTTGTCTATATGATAAGGTTTGTGGTTTAACAAAAAATCATAAGGCGAATTTCCCAACAAATTCATCATCGTTGTGGCATTTTTGATAATTGATTTTCTGTTTCCCCAGGCAATGGTGGCGGTTAAAAAAGCTGAAATTTCAACATCTTCCTTCAATGAAAATTGATGTGGAATTTGAATGGGATCGCTCTCAATAAACATAGGATTGTTATATTGAATCACTTTTTCATCCAAAAATTCTTTGAGTTCTGTTTTAGTCAAGATGAATTAATGTTTCAAATTTATAATCGCTGCAAATATACGGTTATTCAGTATCTAATTTTGAGCTGCACTGGTGGCAAAATTTGGCATTTTCGGTGTGGTTGTTTGCTGAACAATTCGGACATATTTTTTTGTTGATTTGATTTTTTAACTCTTGTTTAATCATTTCAGAAGTGATAATAGCAATTGGGACC
>JAWOHJ010000230.1:0-2593 GCA_046485225.1 Lutibacter sp.
TTGAATCGGTAGCGCCTGAAGGAAAAGTGATGATTGACGCCGCTGAAGAAAACGGCGGACAAGGGAAAGGATTGCGCCCAAAAGCGATGATGTTAACTTCCTTGGCGGGTTGCACAGCCATGGACGTTGCTTCTTTACTGAAAAAAATGCGCGCCGAAGTAGCCGATTTTAAAATTGAAGTTGAAGCAAACTTAACAGAAGAACATCCAAAAGTTTACGATAAAGTAAAAGTAATTTATAAATTTTACGACAAAGATTTTCAGAAAGACAAAATTGAAAAAGCAGTAAATCTATCTGTTGAGCGCTACTGTGGCGTTTTTGAAATGTTTCGTAAATTTTCAGATATTTCACACGAAATCCAATATATCGATAAATAAAGTTTATTTGTTTAAAAGTAAAAGTCCTGACAGGTCCTTAACGTCAGGACTTTTTTAATTTAGAAGTTAATGCCCGATCAGCCATAATCAAAAATACCAGCAATCAAAAATACCAAAACACCAAAATTTGCTTACTTTTGGAAAAAAGCAATGCTATGCGATGGAAATTAAAACCGGAAACGGATGCTCAAATCACTTCAAAATTAGCCCATGAATTGGGTGTAGATTATACCTTGGCCAAATTGTTGGTGCAAAGGAATATTGAAACCTACGACCAGGCGAAAGCCTTTTTTCGCCCTAATTTAAAAGACCTCCACAATCCTTTTTTAATGAAGGATATGGACAAAGCGGTTGAACGTATAGAACGTGCAATGGCCGAAAATGAAAATATCATGGTTTATGGCGATTATGATGTGGATGGCACCACCTCTGTTTCTATGCTTTCGTCCTATTTAAAAACATTTTACCCAAATATCGCCACGTACATTCCCGACAGGTATGCCGAAGGTTACGGCATTTCCTTTTTAGGAATCGATTTTGCGCACGACAATGATATTTCTTTAATTATTGCGTTGGACTGTGGCATAAAAGCCATTGATAAAGTAAATTATGCCAAAGAAAAAGGCATCGACTTTATTATTTGCGACCACCACCGTCCGGGAACAGAAATTCCGGATGCTGTAGCCGTTTTAGATCCAAAACGAGTTGATTGCGACTATCCGTATGATGAATTGTGCGGTTGCGGTGTCGGTTTCAAATTGATTCAGGCGTTGGCAAGCCGCAGAAATCAAACCATTGACGATTTGGTGCCTTATCTGGATTTGGTGGCGACAGCCATTGCTGCCGACATTGTTCCCATCACCGGAGAGAACAGGATTTTGGCTTATTTTGGTTTGCAGGTGATCAATTCCAATCCGAGAAATGGCATAAAAGCGATGATTCACCAAATAAAAAAGGTTGAATTAAACATTACCGATGTGGTGTTTATTATTGCGCCAAGAATCAACGCCGCCGGAAGGATTAAACATGGAAATTACGCTGTTGAATTACTGACCGAACTGGATTTTGATTCGGCTGTTAAATTCGCTTTGGAAATAGAACAAAACAACAACGACCGAAAGGATTTGGACAAATTAATCACCAGTGAAGCTTTGCTGCAAATTGAAGAAAATAATGAGCAGCATAATTATTCAACGGTTGTTTATGCTGAAAATTGGCACAAAGGCGTTATTGGCATTGTGGCTTCCAGATTGATTGAAACCTACTACAAACCAACCTTGGTTTTTACAAAAAGCGGGGACAAGCTGGCGGCTTCGGCACGCTCGGTTAAAGGATTTGATGTGTATGAAGCCTTGGAGCAATGCACAGAATTTATTGAGCAGTTTGGCGGACATAAATATGCAGCCGGACTGACCTTAAAAGAAGAAAATTACCAAAATTTTAAATCGAAGTTTGAAGAAGTTGTAAAAAACACCTTGCCAGAGGAATTGAGATCGCCAGAAATTGCGATTGATGCAGAAATCAGCCTTTCGGAAATTACCCCTAAATTCTTCAGAATTATGAATCAGTTATCGCCATTCGGACCGCAAAATATGAAACCTGTTTTTATGTGCGGCGGTTTGCGCGACAATGGTTACGGCAAAAAAGTGGGTTCCGACGAAACGCATTTAAAACTGAATCTTTTTGAAGGCACCAATCAAACTACTTACAACGCCATCGGTTTTGGAATGGGTGATAAACACGAAATCATACAAAATAAAAATGCATTTAGAGCTGCTTTTTGTATCGATGAAAATGAATGGAATGGCTATAAAACATTGCAGCTTTTGCTGAAAGATATTGAAGTTGAAGGCTAAAAGTTGAAAAGTTATCAGTTAAATGTTAAAAGTTTTTTAATCTAAATCAAGCTCCTTTTCCTTGGGAAAGAGTTAGTAAAAGCAAAAAAAACAGGCAGCGGATTTTTTCGCTGCCTGTTTTTTTATTTGATTGATAACTAAAATCTGCTTATTAATTTTTGAAAATTTAGCACGTTAAAATACAGAAACTAATGATAAATTTTTAAATAGATTTTGGTGATTCTGGAATATCCATCAACGTTTCTTTCAGCCATTTGAAAAATTCACGTTGCCAAACCAGGCTGTTCTTATTGTCTAAAATCCAGTGATTTTCTTCAGGGAAATACAATAATTTACTTTTGATACCTTGCAATTGCGCTG
>JAWOHJ010000022.1:0-8485 GCA_046485225.1 Lutibacter sp.
GACAACCTTGCAGATACGGTTGATTATGTTCATTTAAACAAAATTGTGAAACAGGAAATGGCCATTCGTTCCAAATTACTGGAAACGGTGGTGAAACGCATTTTGGACAGAATTTTTTTGGAAATTCCTTTGGTTGAAAAAGCCGATGTTGCGGTTTCAAAAATAAATCCGCCAATCGGTGGTAATGTGGCAATGGTGACCGTTGAAATGAGTAAAGTGAGATAGTTGGAAGACGGAAGACGGAAGACCGATCCCGATAGCTATCGGGACGGAAGAATGAAGCAAAAATCCGTCACCCTGAGCGGACCCGATAGCTATCGGGTCGAAGGGCGTAAATCATTTTGCGTTAGCAATTGCAGCGGTATCCTTTTTTGAAGCAGAGCGAAAAAAAGATATAGCGGAAAGTGCGACCTGCAAGGAAACGCCCAAAAAATAATTAAAAAGATAAAGACTTAAAGAACAAAGTCATAGCCAACAATTGCATAAATTCAACAATTACGCGACTAAACGATTAAACAATTAAAAAAAATTTGTAAATTTGCAATCCGATAATGGCGTTTTGGCCGAGTGGCTAGGCAGAGGTCTGCAAAACCTCGTACAGCGGTTCGAATCCGCTAGACGCCTCATCAAAAACCCAAGCAACTAGCTTGGGTTTTTTGTTTTCTTTAACACCTTGTTAAAAATAAATTCTTGTATCTTTGTGTTTTAGTTATATTTATGAAAATTTACCCCATTGAAACAGGAAACTTTAAGTTAGACGGTGGCGCTATGTTTGGCGTGGTTCCCAAAGTAATTTGGCAACGCACAAATCCCGCCGATGAAAATAACTTAATTGATATGGCCTTGCGTTGTTTGCTCATTGAAGATGGAGATCGTCTTATTTTAATCGACAACGGCACCGGAAACAAACAATCAGAAAAGTTTTTTAGCTACTATTATTTCTTCGGAGATCACTCTTTGGATGCCTCTTTGGCAAAATATGGTTTTCACCGGGACGACATTACCGATGTTTTTTTAAGCCATTTACATTTCGACCATTGCGGCGGAAGTATTCAGTGGAATAAAGACCGCACCGGCTATGAACCTGCGTTTAAAAATGCAAAATATTGGAGCAATAAAGACCATTGGAAATGGGCGGTTGAACCCAATCCGAGAGAAAAAGCCTCTTTTTTAACAGAAAATATCAATCCGATTCAAGAGAGCGGACAATTGAATTTCGTGAATCTTCCAACAGGAGATTTTGCTAAAAATACGCCGCTGGGTTTCGATATTTTATTTGCGAACGGGCATACCGACAAGTTGATGATTCCCCACATTCAATACCGGGAAAAAACCATTGTTTTTGTTTCGGATTTGTTGCCGACTGTTGGCCATATTCCTTTGCCCTATGTAATGGGATATGACACGCGACCGCTGTTGACCATGGAAGAAAAAGACAAGTTTTTAAACAATGCTGCCGACAACAATTATTTCTTGTTTTTGGAGCATGATGCAACCAACGAAATTTGTACCGTAAAACATACCGAAAAAGGTGTGCGATTGAATCAAACCTATACATTTAACGAAGTATTTAATTAAACAATTAACAAAAGAATGAGAATATTTAAATCGATGTTTGTTGTTGCATTGGCAACAATTTCATTAGCAAGTTGCGGTTCTGTGCAATCTGTCACAGATAAACCAGTTCCGACCATGGAAACCACTGTTTCTATGACACAAAAGAAAGGCGCCATTGGCGAAGAACAGTTTAACCATTGGGCACATGCCGATTTGGTGGCGGATACCATTCCGGGAATAAGCTTGGACAAAGCGTATAAATTTTTAGAAGGAAAAACAGGCGTAACGGTTATTGTTGCTGTTATTGACTCTGGAATTGACATTGAGCACGAAGATTTAAAAGATGTGCTTTGGACAAACACCAAAGAAATTCCGGGAAATGGCATTGACGATGACAATAATGGTTATGTGGATGATATTTACGGATGGAATTATTTAGGAGGAAACGGTGATGCCGCTCCAGAACAGTTAGAAATTACACGCATTGTGGCAAAATTAAATCCGCGTTTTGAAGGTAAAACGTTGGAAAACATCAGCGAAGCCGATAAAGCCGACTTTAAAAAGTACCAAGAATATGTTGAAGAGTTTAAAACTGCTTCTTCAAGACATTTTCAGACCTTGACTCGCATGGAGCAAATAGCCGATAATTTTGCTGCAGTTAAGAAATACTTGGGCAAAGAAGCCATTACCTTGGAAGATTTGCAAGGAATCAATACCGATGACCAAACATTAAAAGCGCAAGTAGGTGATTTAATTGGCTTATTTGGCAGAGGACTTGATGAGGCTGCTTATTTAGACTACTATGAAACGCAAAAGAAAAATAAAAACTACGATTTCAATTTTGACGGACGCGCCATTGTTGGTGATAATCCGGAAGATTTTAACGATAGAAAATATGGAAATGGATTTGTAATCGGTTCAAAAGACGAAGAATCTCACGGAACACATGTTGCGGGAATTATTTTAGCTTCAAGAAATAACAATAAAGGAATGCAAGGAGTTGCTCACAACGCAAAATTAATGTCTGTTCGGGCGGTGCCAGATGGTGATGAGCGCGATAAAGATGTTGCGTTGGCAATAAGATATGCTGTAGATAATGGAGCAAAAGTAATCAATATGAGTTTTGGGAAAAGCTTTTCACCTAACAAAGAATGGGTTTTTGACGCTATAAAATACGCTGCAGAAAAGGATGTATTGTTGGTGCACGCTGCCGGAAACGACAATAAAAATATTGATGTAAAAGACAATTTCCCAAATGATTCTGAAGATAAAGTAACCGAATTTTCTGACAATGTACTTACCATTGGAGCACTGAGTGCCAATTTTAACGAAAACATGCCAGCTACATTTTCTAATTACGGCAAACTAAATGTTGATGTTTATGCGCCGGGAGTGCAAATTTATTCAACGGTGCCAAAAGATGAATATGCAAGATACAGTGGTACTTCCATGGCTTCGCCAGAAGTTGCCGGTATAGCAACCCTAATTCGTTCTTATTATCCACAATTGTCTGCAAGTCAGGTAAAACACATTATTATGAATTCAGGTGTTAAAGTAAATTTACAAGTGCTTGTTCCTGGACAAAAAGGTGAAAAAGCGCCATTTTCAAGCTTGTCAAAAGCGGGAAGTATTGCAAACGCCTATAATGCCTTATTGTTGGCCGATAAAATGGTTAAATAAATAGCAAAACTTATAATTTTCTGTTAAAAAAACACGCGGCTTGCCGCGTGTTTTTTTGTTTTATAAAGTTATGGTTATATTGCGGCAAATATATAAACCTCTTATGAAAAGACTTTTTACAATTTTTTTGACAATAATTTCAATTTCCGTTTTTGCACAAAACAATACAGCTTACTGGCAACAACACGCCGATTACAAAATGGATGTGGATATTGATGCTGAAAATTATCAATATAAAGGAACTCAGGAATTGGTGTACACCAACAATTCTCCCGATATTTTAAATGTTGTTTTTTACCATTTGTATTTCAACGCTTTTCAGCCAAACAGTGAAATGGACGCCAGATTACAGGCTGTTCCGGATCCCGACAAAAGAATGGTAAACAATATTGGCACCAAAGAAAATCCGCTTTATGAAAGCAGAATCGCAAAATTGAAACCAAATGAAATTGGCTATTTAAAAGTGTTTTCACTTAAACAAAACGGAAAAGAAGTCACCTACAGCATAGACGGAACTGTTTTAAAAGTTACGTTAAATGATGGGATTTTGCCGGGAGAGAAAGTAAAATTTGACATGACTTTTGAAGGGCAGGTTCCTGTTCATATTCGAAGAGCAGGCAGAAACAGTGTTGATGGCGTGGCGCTTTCCATGGCGCAATGGTATCCGAAAATGGCGGAATACGATTTTGAAGGCTGGCACGCAGATTCCTACATAGCTAGAGAGTTTCACGGTGTTTGGGCAAATTTTGATGTGACGCTTCATATTGACAAAAATTATACTGTGGGCGGAACAGGCTATCTTCAAAATCCGCAGGAAGTTGGCCATGGTTATGAAGACAAATCAAAATCGTTAAAGCTTCCGAAGGGAAAAAAACTGAAATGGCATTTTGTGGCGCCAAACGTACACGATTTTACCTGGGCAGCCGATCCGAATTACGTGCATGATATTCTAAAAACTGCCAGCGGAACAGAACTTCATTTCTTCTATAAAAACGATAAAAAATATGCAAAAGCATGGAAAGAAGTTCAGCCTTTAACGGAAAAAGCGTTGCTGTATTTCAATGAAAATATTGGGGAATATCCCTGGAAACAGTATTCCGTAATTCAAGGCGGAGATGGTGGCATGGAATATGCCATGTGCACGTTAATTGAGGGCGGTGAAACTTTAAATGATATTGTGGGAACGGTTTTTCACGAATTGGCACATAGCTGGTTTCAACAAATTTTAGCAACCAATGAAAGCAAACATTCGTGGATGGATGAAGGTTTTACTTCGTATGTTTCAAACATGGCATCCAGTTTAATTTTAGAAGGCGGCGACGGTAAACCCAATGCAAAAGGTTACAAAGGCTATTTTTATGCTGTGAAAAATAATATTGAAGAACCATTGACCACGCATGCCGACCGATTTAACACCAATGCCGCTTTTGGTATTGGAAGCTATACCAAAGGCAGTATGTTTTTATCGCAATTGAATTATATCATCGGAGAAGAAAATGTTCAAAAAACCATAAAAAAATATTTTGAAGATTTTAAATTCAAGCATTCAACACCTAACGATATCAAACGAACTGCAGAGAAAATTTCGGGGATTCAGCTGGATTGGTTTTTGAATGAATGGACACAAACCACGCATACCATTGATTATGCCGTAGCGCAGGTTGAAGGAAATACAATTACCTTGGCAAGAGTCGGACAAATGCCAATGCCTATTGATGTTGCTGTCACTTATACGGATGGAAGCACAGAAAACTTTTACATTCCTTTAAGTATGATGCGTGGCACAAAAACCACCAATGCAACAGTTATTAAAAACTGGTCTTGGACACATCCAACGTACGCTTTTTCAGCTTCAAAAGAAGTGAAATCAGTTGAAATTGATCCTTCTCAATTAATGGCTGATATTGACCGGGAAAATAATGTGTTTGAAAAAATTGCAGTTACAAACTAATAATTTTGGAATTTAGGTTTTCTGTCTTTAGTGTTTATTCATTCTAAAATGACAGCAAATAAATTCGAATTTACGGTTTGTATTTTTTAATTTCAACAATGGTTGAAGGCAGATAAAATCCGTTTTTTGATAGGTTTAGGACAACTTTATCTATCACGGCAGATCTAATATTATTGTGGTAGGTTTTTGAGGTACTTTTAAAAGTATCTATCCAAAATAAGATTTTAAAGTTTACGGTGCTGGCCGTTAATTCGTCAATAAGTACAGTTGTTTTTTTATTTTTAGTGTTCAAAATGTCATCAACTTCAGCAACAGAATCTGAAATAATTTTTAGGCCTTCAGCAAGGTTGCTGTTATAATCAAGGCCAATAATGAATTCGTAGCGCAAAAATCCATCAATGGTATAGTTAATCAGTGGATTTTTCAGAATCTGGCCATTTGGAATAAACACATCTTTGCCATCGGGTGTTTTTACCCGTGTTTCTCTTAAATTTAACTCCTGTACATAGCCTAAAATATTCCCTGATTCGATAAGATCTCTCATCCTAAACGGACTTTTAAAGGCAAGTATAATACCTGCCAAAAAATTCTCACCGATGTCTTTAAAAGCAAAACCAACTATAAAAGTAAGAATTCCTGCTCCGGCCAATATTTGGGTGGTGAAGGTTTTAAAACCCAATAAATTTAGTGCCATCACAATAACAATTAACCTGATAATAATAGAGGTAACTTGAGCTATAAAATCGGCTGATAGGGTATTGGTTAATCTGGGTTTAATTTTTTTAAGAATCAAATTTTTTAATCCGGAGGCCATTAAAAAGCCTATTGTTAAAATAGCAAGTGCAATTAAAATAGCTGGAAGTTTATCAACTAAACTATGGTAAAGATCCAAAAAATAGTCTGTGAATTTATTCATTACAGTTTATTTAAGGATTGTTTTATGATGATCATTATTTTTCAAAATTCAATAAAAGCATAGGACTGCTTATAAAGATACTAATTATTCGTTAATAAATTAAATGAAAAACTGATTTTTAGAAAGCGCTAATTAAGAAATAGCCTGTTTCAATCAACAATTAATCTGGGTAAGTTTTCTGGTAATCTTGTCAGCAATTCATAATTTACCTGTTCGCTAAATTCGCTGAAAGACGAAACGCTTATTTCCAAATCGCCTTGTTTTCCAATCAAAACAACTTCATCGCCTTTTTCTACGGAGTTAACTTGAGAGACATCAACCGTAATCATATTCATATTTACCGTGCCAACCACGCTTACACGCTGTCCGTTGATTAACACAATGCCCTGATTGCTCAAATTTCGGCTAAAACCGTGGGCGTAACCCACAGGAATGATGGCTATTTTTAAATCGGAATTGGCCAAATAGGAAGTTCCGTAACCGACAAATTCTCCGGTTTTTACTTTCTTCACATCCATCACATGGCTTTTCCAGGAAATTAATCGTTTCAACGGATTTTGGGTCTCTTTCTTTTTGGTTAAATATTCAATCAATATTTCTTTGTTGGGAAAAAAACCATACTGTATAATACCCAATCTTACCATATCCATTTGAAATTTTGGGTAGCGCAAAGCTGCAGCTGAACAAGCCGTATGTTTTTGCTCAGGCGTTAAACCTGCCGAAGCCACTTTTTTTAGCACTTTTTGAAAAACTTGCTGCTGTTTATGAATCCGATAGTAATTGGCAATACTTTCTGCACCTGCAAAATGAGTGCATAATCCTTTAAATTGTAGATGATCAGGATTATTTTTCAGCAATTTTAAGACTGCAGAAAGTTGGTTTAGCGCAAATCCGGTTCTGTTCATTCCGGTTTCCACTTCTATATGAACTTTGGCTATTTTCCCAATTCTTTTGGCCGTTTCAAGTGCTTTTTCCAAGCGGTCTTGTTCAAAAACATAAAATTCAATATTATTTTCAATTGCCCATTCCAGTTGCTCATTGTTGATTAAGCCCATTACCATCACCGTGCTGTTTTCGGTACTTGCGTTATGTACGCGTAAAGCCTCATCTGCACTAAATACCGAAAAATGATTGATGCCGCAATGTTCTGCCAACGGAACAAAAACCTCAAGTCCGTGACCATAGGCGTTGCCTTTTACAACGGAAGATATTTGGACACCATTGCCAATGTAATTTTTTAGAAACTGAAGGTTGTGCTCCAGCGCCGATTTGCTGATTTCTAAATGTGAGGTGTGTAGGGATTTCATGATAAAATGCGTAAACTTATTTGATGGAACAATTGGATGGCGTTTGGTAAAATTTCATCCGGAAAATCGTAATCGGGATTGTGCAGTGCCGGACTTTCTTCACCCGATCCAATGCCAAACATAGCGCCTTTAAAATGTTGCGTGAACAATCCAAAATCTTCTCCCCATTTAAAAGGAAATTTCCGTTCAAAAATATCAAATGACAAATTTGTCGCGACTTCTTTGATGAGCGAAACGGCTGTATCATCATTTTGGTTGGCGTAAAATTCCTGCGTCCAAGAATAGGTGATTGGTATTTGATGATTTTCAGAAGTTTTATCGATACACTTTTTTAAATCAACAATTAATTTCTCCATCGTTTCCTCATTCCAGGTTCGAATGGTAAGTCGTATTTCTCCATAACCCGCTGAAATTCCGTAAGCAATTTCGCCCATTTCAATATGAATTGGTGTAATGAGTGTAAAATCGTTTCGGTTTGTGTCGTTGTTGGAAAATTTTGCCGATTCCTGTAAAATTTCGGCAATAGCAAGCGCCGGATTCAAGCCGTTTTCCGGCTCGGCGGCGTGAGCGGTTTTTCCGTTGATTTTAATAATAATGCTTTTTACGGCGGTTGTAAATGAATTGTTTTTAACCACAATTTGGTTTAAAGGATAGCTGGGAAGGTTGTGAAAAGCAAAAATATAATCGGGTTTTAAAGTTTCAAATTGGGGGTTGGCAAATACTGCTTTTGCACCTTCGCCATCTTCTTCTGCAGGTTGAAACAGTAAAAATACTTTTCCGGTTTTTGGTTTTTGTTCAGATAAAATCCGGGCCAAACCCAATAAAACTGTGGTGTGCCCATCGTGCCCGCATTTGTGGGAAACGCCATCAATGGTTGAAGCATGAGCAAAAGTATTGATTTCCTGAATGGGCAAAGCGTCCAACTCGGCTCTAAACATCACCGATTTCCCCGCTTTTCCACTGTCAAACTCAGCCACAATACCTGTTCCGCCAATGTTTTCTGTGACTTTGGTTGTAGCGCAGGTTTTTAAAAATTTGGCAACGCTTTTGGCAGTGTTGTATTCTTTTCCGGAA